>JBPYES010000039.1:0-3593 GCA_051984825.1 Jatrophihabitantaceae bacterium | reverse complement strand
CAGCCGGTTACACGACACCGAGCGTCAGCTAAGGAAGCCGGCGAGGGCCGGTATGAACGTCCGGTCGCGGGTCACCGTGATGTGGCCACGCCCGCTGACAAGATGCAAGCGGCTACCCGCAATGAGCTGTGCGGTCTGTTCGAACAGGGCCGGGCTGTAGAACCGGTCGTCGCGGCCGGCGACGATGAGAGTCGGCGCCGTGATCGGTGCCGGGCATGCGGCCAGGTCGAACCCGTCCTCGGCCTCGATCGTGGTGGCCGTGTCCGCCCAGTCCTCGGGACTGTGCACCAGTCGCCCGGCGAGCAGCCAGCCGGCGGCACCGGCGACGGTCGTGCCCCGACGGGGTGGCACCAACCCGGCAGCTGTAGTCGCCGCGGCGCGCCGGTACCTGCCCTGCCGGATGACCGTCGCCACCTGGGCCTGCAGTGACTTGCCGGTCGGACCCAGACGGCAGGCGGCGCTGACGAGCACCAACCGGCCTACCAGTTCGCCATGATCAGCGCTGAGCTGGGCCGCGATGCTGCCACCGGTTGACATGCCGATCACATCAACCGGCGTGGCGAAGGCGTCGTGCAATGCGTCGGCATGCTCGCTCGCGAGTTCGGCCATCGTCATCCCCCGCGGCAGACCGGCGCGGCGGTTGAACATCACCAGGCGCCGGAATCCGGCCAGCGGCAAGAACGGATGGAGGGCACTCCTTACCAGCGCATTACCGGCGACGCCGGTGACCGGCATCAATCCGGCCAGCACAACAAGGGGAGAACCGTTGCCAACAGCGGCATACGGCAACGAGCCATACGTGCCCCGCTCGACGTCCACGACGTCAGTCTGTCGGGCTTGCACGGGCACGTCGAATCCCGTCGCAGCTGCCGACCACGTTCTATACGCTCACAGTGTGGCGGCCCCACTGGTACCGGTCTTAGTAGTGCTCGTGCTGGTCGCCGTGGACCTGTGGGTGCTTGCCGATGCGCGACAAGGGGTGCGCAGCGGAGCACCTGTCGTCTTCCGATTCGGCGCCCTGACCGTCAAGACGCCCGAGTCATGGTTCGTGGCGTGCCTCGTCCTTTGGGTGATCTTCTTCCCGATCTACATCGTCGCTCGTCGCGCCTGATCGGCCAACGGTCCGAGTGTCCACTCCGTGACGTCACGGGGAGATCGCAGGACGACGATTGGCAGCTGCGGAGCGCCCGCCGCGATCTCGTCGACGCGCGCCGGACCCTGACCATGGGTGCGCCAAGCCCACCGGATGATGTGATCGCGATCAGTGAGCAAGGTGTGTAGCGGAGGCTCGATATTGTCGTTCCAAAGCGCTTCCCGGTGCAGCGAGCGCAGAACCGTTCGCCGCACGACCCGGCGCATCACCAGCGCGCGTGGCATTAGCAGATACACGACCAGATCGCAGCGCGCGAGCAGCACTTGCCGGGCTTGGGCGTACTGATACTCGGTGACCCAGCGAGGCTGTGCGCTCAGCGTCTCAACGTCGGCAAGAAAGTCTGGGCGCACCGTCCAGCCCGGACCGTGGTACAGCGCATCGATCTCGGTGTACGGGAGATCCGCGCGCTTGCTGATCTCGCGAGCCAGGGTGGACTTGCCCGATCCGCTGCTGCCGCCGACCAGAACCCGACTCGGCCGATACGGCAAAGCATCACGCGGTCCCAAGCGCGGCACGCCGCCAAGCTACCAACCACCACCACGGGCACGCCGGTAAAGCTGTCGGTAGCACCATGCAGGATCGGCGGCATGAACATTGCGCTCTTCCACTCAAGCTTCGGAGTCCGCCAGGGTGTCCTCGACGCCGCAGATCGCCTCCGCAACGACGGACACGACGTCCTGATCGTCGACCAATACGACGGGCGGACGTTCGACGACGATGCCGAGGCGGACCGCTTCGTCGAGCAGCTCGGCTTTCCGGAACTGATGCGTCGCGCGGTTGATGCGGTGCAACAACTGCCGGACGGCTTCATCGCGGCGGGCTTCTCCAATGGCGGCGGCATGGCCGAATACGTCGCCACGCAACGCCACTGCAGCGGGGCGCTGCTGATGTCCGGCGCCCTGCCGGTGACGATGCTCGGCGCACCAGGCTGGCCGCACGGCGTTCCCGTGCAGATCCACTACATGACGAACGACCCGCGGCGCCGGCAGGAGTGGGTCGACGCGTACATCGAGGAGATCCGCGCCGCCGACGCCCCGGTCGAACTATTCGAGTACGCAGGCAACGGTCACCTGTTCACCGACTCCAGCCTGCCGGACGAATACGATGCCGCCGCTGCCGACCTGCTTTGGTCACGCGCGCTGGCCTTCTGCCGATCGCCGTCCGGGTCGTCGCGCTGAGCGGACGCCCCGCGGTACGGCTACGGTCGTTGGACATGGGGCCGAAACATCCGGGCGTTGACGCCTACATCGAGCAGTTGCCGCGCTGGCAGCAAGACATCTGTCGGCAACTTCGCGCGATTGTGCACGCGGCAGATCCCGACATCGAGGAGACCATAAAACGTTCGGTCCAGCCCTACTTCGTGCTGCACGGAAACGTCTGTGCCCTGCTGGCGACCAAGGATCACGTCAATCTCTTCGTCTACGACCCGACAGTTGCCGACCCCGAGGGCATCATCAACCAGGGCCACGGCAACGCGACTGCTCGGGCGATACAGATCTACGAAGGAGACACGATCAATCAACCGGCGCTGCTCGCGATGCTGCAGGCGGTCGTCGCCCGCAATCGAGCCGGCGGCTGGAGGCGGCTCAAAGGCGACGCTGGCCGGTGAGCGACTCCACTCAGGTGCGGGGGATGGCTACCTGGGCCCAAATCCGCCCGCCTGTCGTGGTGTGCCAAAGCCGCGACGTGTCGAACTCCCGTACCCAGCCTCAGTTGCGGCTCTGCGCGGTGATCAGGTCGTGAAGTTGATCGATTGTCGCCGCTCGAACGCCGGCAAGCGCGGCGGCTCCAGGCTCGCGCGCGGGCTGGACCCGGACCGGCCGTGCGCCTTCGGCGACCATGTCGCGCACGGCATCGATCAGGCGCGGGTGGGTTCCCCACGTGCCGGCGAGGACCACGCTTGCCGGGTCCGTCAGGGCGACGATCGCCGATATGACCCCAGCAACGGCCTTCGCGACGACGCCGAGCCGGCGCGGCCGGTCGAGCGCGGAAATCAGCGCGTCGACGTCGATGGCGGCCGAGCCCGGTTGCCGTAGCCGGAGCCGGTCGAAAACTGCGGTGAACGGGATAGCGGTGTTGCCCGGGCCAACCGTGAGCACGTGAGAAACCTCGCCGGCCAGCCCCCGGTGACCGCGCCGCACGTCGCCGTCGGCGACCACGGCGCAGCCCAGACCCTCGCCGAGGTACAGGTAGGCGAAGTCGTCCGTGGCTTCGCCGCCCCGTTCGCGGGCAGCCTGCTCGTGCCGGGCGGCCCAGTTGACGTCGTTGTCGACGTGCACCAGGCCGTGGACGAACGCAGAAAGCGTTGCGGCGGGGTCGAGTTCGCCGACGAGGAAGGGCGCGTCCGGCAGATGCACGAGTCGACCGGTGGCGCGGTCGACCGGATCCGCCGCACTGACGACTGCGACCGCCGCGTGCCCCACGGGCAGTGCACCAACGA
>JBPYES010000038.1:0-9472 GCA_051984825.1 Jatrophihabitantaceae bacterium | reverse complement strand
CAGACCATCGTGCTAACCAGCCCTTGGCCGGCCAGCCTGTACTGCTACACGCGGATGTGGCCGACACTCGCGGAGCAGGCAAGGTTGCTCGCTGTCGACCTGCCGGGATTCGGCGGGTCCGAAGGCCGGCGAGACCTGATGTCTCCACGCGCCATGGGCGCGTTCTTGGCGCAGTTCATTGCCGAGGCGAACGTTCACGCGCCTCATGTCGTCGCCCCCGACGTCGGCACGTCGGCCGGGCTGTTCACGGCGGCCCAGCATCCGGAACGAATCACCAGCCTGGTCATTGGTACCGGCGGGGCGGCCGTCCCGCTTCAGCTCGGCGAGCCACTGAGGTCGTGGGTTTTGGATCCGGACTTCGACAAGTACCGGCAAATGGATCCTCGAGCGATCGTAAATACGTCGATCGACACAATCGCCGGTGGCGTGCCGGACGACATTCGCGCCGACTATGTGGCGTCCTACGACGGCGACCGCTTCGTCGAGTCAATGCGCTATGTGCGCAGCTATCCCGACGAGCTTCCCGTTTTAGCGGAGCTGCTGCGGCATATCGAGGTACCTGTCACGATCATCAACGGCAGCAATGACCGCGTCGTTCCACTCGCAAACGCCACCTTCCTCGACGAGCGACTCCCCAACAGTCGCGTCGTCGTCATCGATGGTGGCCACTTCATCTGGGAAGAGAAGCCGCTGGACTACGCCTCGGTAGTCATCGACTCCGTGCGCGCCGCCAGCCGTAGCGGATCTCCCACCTAGACCCAACAAAAGGAGAGCAGAGCCGTGATCACAAAGCCATGGCGGCGCGCAGCCGCAGTGTGTGGAGTCTCCGCAGTCGCATTCGCGGCACTCGTGCTCACCGCCGAACCTAGCGTCGTCGCGGCCACAAGCGGCAGCGCCCCCGTCGTTCACGTCGACGGCGGGCGCGTGCAGGGAGTCACCGGCACCAGCGTGACCACGTTCCTCGGCATTCCGTACGCTGATCCACCGCTGGGAAATCTGCGATGGCGGCCACCGCAGCCGGTGAGGCCTTGGCATGGCGTTCGCGACGCATCGCAGTTCGGCCCCAGCTGTCCGCAGGATTTGGTGCGCATGCGCAACCCATTCCTGCCACCGGGCCCGATCAGCGAGGACTGCCTCTACCTGAACGTCTATACGCCGTCGGTGGGACAGGGCGAGGGTCGTGGCCGCCCGGTCCTGGTGTGGATCCACGGCGGTGGCCTGGTCCAAGACGGCGCCCGCAACTACGACGGTTCCAAGCTGGCCGCGGACGGCGCCGTTGTCGTGACGATCAACTACCGCCTCGGCGCACTCGGCTTCCTGGCCGACGCGGCGCTCGCGTCCACACCCGGCGGACCCGCCGGCAACTACGGCCTGATGGACCAACAGGCGGCGCTGCGCTGGGTGCAGCGCAACATCGCCCGGTTCGGCGGCGATCCGGGCAATGTGACGATCGCCGGCCAGTCCGCCGGCGGGCTCTCGGTGCTTGCGCATCTAGTCTCTGCGGGATCGCGTGGTCTGTTCCAGCGCGCCGTCGTGCAGAGTGGCACGTTCGCCCTTAACCAGCGGCCGTTGTCGACGGCAGAGGCGGCCGGCGCCGCATTCGCCGCGAGCGTGCAGTGCACTACTCACGTCGCGTCGTGTCTGCGCAATGCATCGGTGAGTGACCTGGTCGGCAACTTCGGCGTCGAGATACCGGGTGTCGTCGATGGTGCAGTCCTCACCGAGACGATCGGATCGGCCCTGGCGCACGGCCGCTTCGTCCGCGTGCCGGTCCTGGACGGCATCACCCACGACGAGGAGCGGCTGTTCGTGGACGGCCTCAGCATTGCCGTAAGCCAAGGGACCAACGTACCCGTTGTCGAGCCGATCACGCCTGACAACTACGAGTCCGACATCGCGAGCGTGCTTGGTGTGTCGAGTGCGCGCGCTTCGGCAATCGCCGGCGAGTACCCGATCAGCGCCTACTCGGCGCCGGACGTCGCATTCAGTACCCTGGTGTCGGACGCGAACTTCGCCTGCTCGGCGCTGCAGGTCGATCGGTGGACCTCGCGGCACGTCCGGACGTACGCGTACCAGTTCAACGACGACAACGCACCGGTGGTCATCGCACCGCCCGGACACTTCCCCGTAGTGGCGACACACGGTTCCGAGCTGCCATATCTGTTCGATCAGCCGAACGCGCCGTTCCCGGCGACGCTGAACTCTGATCAGCAGACCCTCGCCGCGACCATGCGCACCGCATGGACGACGTTTGCGGCCACCGGCAGCCCGTCGTCCAGCGTCCTCGCTTGGCCGTCGTTCCGACCGGCGGGACTGCAGATCTCGCTCAACACACCCGCGTCCTCGGTCGACACGACCGCATCCGCCGAGCACCACTGCGCGTTCTGGAGTACGAACTAGCCGGCCTGACTTCCGGCTAGGCCGGAACTGCTTCAGCGCGCGCGGCCGCGCCTGCGACAGCGGACGGATCCGGGCGGGGCGTCGTCTCGCGGTGGGACATCAGCAGTGCGGGCAGCATCGTCACGGCGATGACGAGGAAGGCGGGGGCGAAGCCGGTCGCGGTGATCAGCGGTCCGGCGCCGAGTGCGCCGAGCGCCATGCCCACGTCGTAGCTGGCGTTCCACATGGTGCTGACCGTGGTGTATCCGGTCTTGCCCGCCCGCGTGTACATCAAGCTGAGCGTGGCGTTTTGGAGGACGCCGAAGCCGGCGCCGAATGTGGCTGCGCCCATGGTCACCACGACGGCCGAGGGCGTGACCGCCATGGCTGTCATACCGGTGATGGACAGTGCGATGCCCGGCACCAGCAGGCCGGCCTGGCCGCGGCGGTCGCCGACCCGCCCGGCGACCCAGCGTCCCGCGGTCGCCGCAGCGGGCTGCAGGAACAGCGCGGCGGGGGCGGCCCACGCGGCGTGGCCGCTAAGGGCGAGCGGCAGGAAGGTCACCACTACGCCGGCTGCCGAGGCCGACGTTGCGAAGATGACGGCCGGGCGCAACAGTGCCGCGTTGCGCCGGGGGTCGATGACGCCGCGCCGCCTGGCAGGCGCCTTGCTGTCGCGGCTGGGCAGTCCCGGAACGGTGACGGTTGCGGCGAGGGGCACCGCAGCGGCCAGCACGAACACAACGTCATACCCGGAGTGCCGGGCCGCCCAGGCGCCGAACGGCAGCGCGAGCAGTGCCGGGATGCCACCGACGATCCCGGCGAGAGCAAGTCCCTCGCCGCGACGCTCATCGGGGATCAGCGCGGCAGTTAGCGCGCCGCCAGCCACGCAGAGCAATCCGGATCCCGCGCCGCGGGCGGCGTTCACCGCGACGATGACTGGCACCGACGAGAACACCAGCAGAACCAGGGTGGGCGCGCCGAGTAGGGCTAGGCCGGCAGCAAGCGTCCCGCGGTATCCGATGCGTGCAACGATCCGCGCGGTGGCCAGTTCGCCGGCGACACTCGCCAGCAGCAGCGCGCCAGTAGCCATCCCCGCCGCGCTGCGCGAGCCAGCGCTGTCGGCGAACATCGGGATCACGGCCAGCGGCAGGTAGAAGCCGACAGAGGACGCGATGATCGAGACGAACCGAAGGATCAGCGCCGGGGTGAGGATCCGGGGTCGCCTCGTCGTGGTCATATCGCGACGCTATGAGTGAACCGGGCCGCCAGTAAGGTCCAGTTCCGTGCCCGTCAAGTGATCCGGTTCTCGCGGGCGGACGTCTGTCAGAACGGGCCGACGTCGGTGATGGTGACGGCCGGCTCGCCGGCGGTGTCGCTGTCGGGCAGGCTCACTTCGGCGCTGATGCCCCAGTCGTGGTCGCCGTTCGGGTCGTCGAACACTTGGCGCACGCGCCAGAGCGCGTTGGCATCGTCAATGTCGATATGCAGCAGTGCTGGGTTGCGGGCGTCGCCGCCGATGCCGATGCGGTCGTACTCGCCGAAGTAGGACTCGATCGCGTCGTGCCAGCGGCCGGTGTCCCAGCCGGCTGCTGCGTCGAGTTCGCCGAGCTCGGCGTAGCGGCGCATGGCGGCCAGTTCCACCCGGCGGAACATGGCGTTGCGGACGAGCACGGTGAACCCCCGCGTGTTCGCGGTGAGTTCGGAAGGCGGCTTCGGCTCCACCTGTTCGCCGGCACCGCCGGCGGCTAGCTTCTCCCATTCGTCGAGGAGGCTGGAGTCGGTCTGCCGCACGAGCGCGCCGAGCCATTCGATGACATCGGTCAGCGCCTCGGAGTTCGCCGCATCGGGCACGCCGGAGCGCAGCGCGCGGTAGGCATCGGACAGGTAGCGCAGTAGCGTTCCCTCACTGCGCGAGAGGCCGTACAACGAGACGTATTCGGTGAACGTCATCGCGCGCTCCCACATCTCGCGCACGACTGACTTGGGTGACAGCTGATCCTCGTCCAGCCACGGGTGGCTGCGGCGGTAGATCGCGAAGGCGGCCGTAAGCAACTCGTCGAGCGGCTTGGGCCAGGTGACCTCGGTGAGCAGTTCCATCCGCTCGTCGTAGTCGATGCCGTCGGCCTTCATCGCGGCGATTGCCTCGCCTCGCGCGGCGTGCTGCTGTGCGGCCAGCACCTGCCGCGGATCTTCCAGGGTCGCCTCGAACACCGACACGACGTCCAGCGCGTAGGTCTCGGCCTGCGGGTCCAGTAAGTCCAGCGAAGCGAGCGCGAACGTCGACAGCGGCTGGTTCAACGCGAAGTTCACCGGCAGGTCCGTGGTCAGTCGCACGGTGCGCCCGGTCTCGTCCGGGGCATCGAGTCGCTCGATGACTCCGGCCGCTAGCAGCGCCCGGTACGCGCGGATCGCGTCGCGCACCTGTCCGCGGTGCGCCGCAGCCGGGCTGTGGTTGTCCATGATGAGGTGGCGCATCGCCGCGAACGCGTCACCGGGCCGGGCGATCACGTTGAGCAGCATCGCCGGGGTCACCCGGAACTGCTCGGTCAACGCCTCGGGTTTCGAACTCACCAGCCGATCGTGGGTGTTCTTCGACCAGGAGACGAAACCCTGCGGCGGCCGCTTGCGCACGACCCTGCGCCGCTTCTTCTCGTCGTCGCCGGCTTTGGCCAGCAGGCGCGCGTTGTCGACCTCGTGTTCGGGCGCCTGCACCACGACGGTGCCGGCCGTGTCGAACCCGGCCCGGCCGGCGCGCCCGGCGATCTGGTGGAACTCGCGCACCTGCAACTGCCGCGTCCGCTGTCCGTCGTACTTGCTCAAGGCAGCGAAGACCACCGTCCGGATCGGCACGTTGATGCCGACGCCGAGGGTGTCGGTCCCGCAGATGACCTTGAGCAGCGCGGCCTGCGCGAGCTGCTCGACCAGCCGGCGGTACTTCGGCAGCATCCCGGCGTGGTGCACGCCGATGCCGTGACGCACCAGACGCGAGAGCACGCGGCCGAAGCCCGCGTTGAAGCGGAAGTCGCCGATCGCAATGGCGATCGCGTCGCGTTCGGCGCGGCTGGCGACATTGATGCTGGTCAGCGACTGCGCCTGTTCGAGCGCCGCCGCCTGGGTGAACTGCACGACGTAGATCGGGGCCGCCCCGCCGGCGAGCAGCTCGCTGATCGTCTCGTGCAGCGGCGTCATCGCGTATTGGTGGTGAAGCGGCACAGGCCGGATGTCTGCGGCAACCGTCGCCGTCCGGCGACCGGTGCGCCGGGACAGATCCGCCGCGAGACCGGTGACATCACCGAGTGTCGCCGACATCAGCAGGAACTGCGCCGACGTCAGTTCGAGCAACGGCACCTGCCACGCCCAGCCGCGGTTGGGGTCGGCGTAGAAGTGGAATTCGTCCATGATCACGACGCGCAGATCGCTATCCGGACCGGTGCGCAACGCGATGTTGGCCAGCACCTCCGCGGTGCAGCACAGAATCGGCGCGTCGGCGTTCACCGCGGCGTCGCCGGTCATCATGCCGACGCTCTCGGACCCGAACACCGCACACAGTGCGAAGAACTTCTCGCTCACCAGCGCCTTGATCGGTGCCGTGTACACCGAACGGACGCCGGCTGCCAGCGCGAACCAGTGCGCCGCTACCGCGACCAGCGACTTCCCGGAGCCTGTCGGCGTCGCCAGCACGACGTTGCTCCCCGTCACCAGTTCGAGCACTGCCTCGTCCTGCGCCGGGTACAGCTCAATCCCTTGATCGGCGACCCACTCGCCGAAAGCTTCATACAGCTGATCCGCGTCCGCCGCCGCGCCGCCTAATCCGGCTGGCGGCAGGCCGGCGGTCAGGTTCGAGGCAGCCCTAGTCATCAGGTCATCCACTGTGCCTGACCACGGATGCGCCGTGCAGCCGGGACCCTTGACGTGCGGTCGATGTTGGAGCCGCGACTCAGGGGTGCCGGGCCGTCTCGGCGGCGAGTTGGCTGCGGGAGGAGATGTCGAGCTTGGTGAACACGTGTGCAAGATGGGTCTGTACGGTGCGCCGCGACACGTAGAGCCGCTCGCCGATCTGCGGATTGGACAGTCCCTCGGCGACCAGCCGTGCGACGGTCTGCTCGGACGCGGTGAGGCTCGACCAGCCATGCTGCGGACGGCGGCGCGTTCCTCGGCGGCCGCGCCGGATGCCGGCGGCGCGCTGCACCGCCTCGGCCCGGGCCAGGTCGCGGGCGGCGTCCAAGCGCTCGTAGATCTCGACGGCCTGCTCCAGCAGCGGGCGAGCCCGGTCCACCACGCCGCGTCGCGCGAAGGCGGCACCGGCGTCCTCGCAGGCGAGGCCCAGTTCCAACGGCCGCGGGCTGCGGCCGTAGGCGGAGACGGCGGCCTGAAGGGTCTCGGCATCGTCGTCCCGCAGTCCTCGGCAGCGCAGCGCGGCGCCGGTGACCGACGGCACGTCGTTGCGCGCCGCGAGCTCCGCGACGCTGAGGCTAACGTCACGCGCGCGGCGGGTGTCGCCGACCGCAAGCGCCAGGCGAACCAGGTCGGGACCGAGCGCCCGGTACTCGATCACATCACCGATGGCAGCGCATTCGTCCCAGGCCTCAGCCAGCGCAGCGAATGCGTCGGCGTGCCGACCGTCGGCCTCGAGTGTTAGCGCACGCGCCCAAGGCGCCCATTGCGAACGGTAACGCGTCTCGGTGGCGGCGAGAGCTCCGGCAGCGATCGCGGCGGCGCTAACGGCGCCTGCAATGTCGTTGCGATGCAGCTTGATCAGCGACAGGACACTGTGGCTGAGCACGAGCCATCGATGCATGCCCGTCTCGTCTGCCAGCTGAATGCTTGCCTCGATCTCGACGACCGCGTCGTCCCACTCGCCCACGATGTAGCGTTCGACAGCGGTGGCGGTGTGGTAGCTGGGCAGGTGCCAGCCGACGCCGAGTTCCTCGCAGATACGCCGGCCCGTGCGGAGCGTGGCGGCGGCTTCGTCGAGCTGGTCCAGCTCGGCGAGGATGAACCCGCGGTCGGCGTGCAACGGATGGGGCCGGTGGCCCTGCCTGCCAGGTGTCTGGTCGGCGAGGCGGAGCGCGTCGTCGATCATCCGACCGGCCTCCCGCAGGTGCCCCCGGCGTTCGGTGACCGCCACGAGCGATCCCAACGCGGTGCTGGTAGCTATCGGGTCGCCGGTCGCGGCGGCCGCGGATCGGGCTTGCTCAGCCGTCGCGGTCGCACCGTCGAGGTCTCCCAGCCACAGCCGGGCCACGCTGGCCCACGCGAGTCCGTTGGCCTGCTCGGTCTCGGTGACCTGGGCCGCGGCTTCGAGCTCCCGCAGCGCGTCGCGCGGGCGTCCGCTGGCCACCAGCGCCAGCCCGAGACATATGCGTGCCGGTCCGTCCGCCGCCGGTTCGTGGGTGCGGTCGAGGACGGCGCGACAAGCACGCTCGGAGTCGGTCACCCTTCCTGCCCACATCAGGCTGCCGGCCTGTTCGGCGAGTAGCCGGTCGCGGCCGGGGTCCCGCGGGTCCAGCAACGTGATTGCCCTGCCCAGCAGGTCTGCGGCGACATCGGGGGATCGCGTGGCGGCTTCACGCGCCGCACGGGTCAGCCACTCGACGGCACTGGCGTCGCCGGCGATTGCGCCGCGCGCGAGATGCTCGGCGACCTGAGACGTGGGTGCCCCGGCGGCGGCGAGTCGCTGTCCGGCCTCACGGTGCAATGCCAGGCGCACGCTGCCAGGTAGATCCTCGTAGATGGCGTCGCGGATCAGGTCGTGGCGGAATCGCAACCGGGCGCCCTCGTCGGCCAGCACACCCGCAGCGATGGCCTCCGCAAGCGCATCGGACAGGCTCAAAGCGGAACGTGCAGTGCTCGTCGACAGGTCGGTGAGGGTGAAGCTGCCTCCCATGATCGAAGCCGACCGCAGCGCCTGCAGCGTCTCCTCGGGAAGGAAGCTGACCCGGCGCAGGATGGTCAGCCGCAGCGTCGGCGGCATCGGTGGCAGGCTCCTTGCTGCCACGTCGGCCCGCCCGTCGCTGGTCTGCAGCAGCCCTTCCTGCCGAATGGCGCTGAGCAATTCGGTGACGAACAGCGGGTTGCCGCCCGCGCCGGCGATCGCGCGCAGCAACCCAGAGCCGGCTTCGGCGCCGACGGCCTCGCTGACCAGCGCGGACACCGCGTCCTGGGTGAGTCGGTGAAGGGTCAACTGCTGCGCGCCTGCGGCTTGCAGCGCATCCACGGTCCGTTGCAGTTGTGGCTCACGGGGCGACGGCCGGAAGCAGCAAATGAGAGCCAACGGGAGACCTGTCAGCCGACGGGCGATGGCGCTGATCGTCAGCAGGCTGGACGGATCGGCCCATTGCAGATCGTCCAGGCCGATCACTAGGGGAGCGTGCAGCGCAAGTTCCTCGGCCAGGTCGACGAAGGCATCCACCGCGCGGAACTGCAGTCCTGGGTCGCTGGTGATCGTGATCGGCCCCTCAGCGGCTACGCCATGGGTAGCCAACAATGTGGCGATGGCCGCCCGACGCGGGTCGGGCGATGAGCGAGCGCACCCAAGCGCTCCAGCCACCACTCCGAACGGGCGCGTCCGCTCGAGCTCCTCACCGGACCCGAACGAAACCTGGAAGCCGCGGTCCCGGGCCTGATCAAGCGTGTCGGTGAGCAACCGGGTCTTGCCGATTCCCGCCTCACCCTCGACGAGGATGGTCGTCTGCCGTCCGGAAGCCAGCACATCAAGCGCCTGGCCGAGCGCCAGCTTCTCCACGGACCGCCCGTGCAGGCCCGCCACCGGGGAAGCCGCGGACATGACCCCGGATGCTACTGCGGCCCCGGCATGCCACAGGTCTGGCGGGCTGAGCAGATCACTGTCCGGCGGGCGGGCCCTCCCCCCGCGACCCGATCACCTCGTACAAGGCGCGCAGCAGGCCGAGCCACCCTGTGAAGTCGACGCCCATGGCATCCGGACCGCGGCCGGCCGACTCCGGGTCAGCGACCAGCCGCAGACAGCCGGCGGGCGGCTCGACCGTATCCAGCGAAATAACGACCTCCACCGCGATGAGTTTTGTGCCCCCAGCGCGTCACAACATCAGCCAGCTGGCGGATGTCTGCC
>JBPYES010000037.1:0-2336 GCA_051984825.1 Jatrophihabitantaceae bacterium | reverse complement strand
TGAATTGAACATACACGCTGTATGCCACATGATGTCTGTATGCCAGCGAATCCGCAACCTCGAAGGACCGAGCACGCGGCCGACACGCGGGACGCGCTGATCACCGCCGCGCGCCGGCTGTTCGCCGCCCACGGATTCGACGGCACCGGCACCGAGCAGATCGTCGCCGAGGCCCGGGTCACCCGCGGGGCGCTGTATCACCACTTCCGCGACAAGGCCGACCTGTTCCGCGCCGCCATGGCCGGGGCCGCCGCTGACGTCGCGCAGCGGCTGATCGACGAGCAGCTCGCCTCGGAGGCTGCCAATCCGCTCGATGACATCAGGGAAGGGGTCAGCGCCTTCCTCGACGTGTGCATCGACGGCGACTTCCAGCGGATCGTCCTCGTCGACGGCCCGCGCGTGCTCGGCGCTGACGCCTGGGAGGACCTCGTCGACCGCTACGGGCGGAGCCTGCTCGAAGAATGGCTGAACCGCGCGGCGGCGACCGGGGACCTGGACGCGGTGCCGGTCCGGGCGCTGGCCCGGCTGCTGATCGCGATGCTGACCGAGGCCAGCCTGGCGATCGCCCGTGCCGATGACCCGGCCGGCACCCGCGCGGACCTCGGGGCCGTCCTGGACCGGATGCTCACCGGGTTGCGCCCGCCCGACGGGCAGGCTTAAGGCCGCTCAGCCCGGGCTGGCCGGGAAGGCGGGCGTGCCGGATTCGCGCGGCAGCCGGATCACCCGGGCGACGAAGGAGATGGCGTGGTACCAGCCGCACATCAGCAGCAGGTCGATCGCCGCTTCGTCGCCGACGGCGGCGCGCAGCGCGTCCCACTGCGCGTCGGACAGGTCACCGGTTTCGTGTAGCGCGTCGACGGTGCGCAGCACGGTGCGGTCCGCGTCGTCGGTCCAGCACGGGTCGTCCGGGCCGCCAGTCGCCGTCGAGGCGACCTGGGCATCGGTGAGGCCCGCCTTCGCCGCGTAGGCGGTGATGTGGATGCCCCACTCGTACTCGGCACCGCACCGGGCGGTCGTCCGGTCGATCACCAGCTCGCGGTGCCGCAACGACAGTGCCGACTGCCGCGACAGGTAATACCGGCCCCACCCGTGGATTGCGCGGGCGCGCGCCGGCCGCCGGGCGAACAGGCGGAACAGCGCGATCCGCGGACCGAGCAGCTCCAGCGCCGTCGCGGTGTCGTCATCGAACGGCGGCTCGACGGGCCTGAGCCTCGGCACGTTAGCTTCCTGCTTTGATATTCGAAGCATGTAAGCTACGCTAACACGGTTGCTTCGGATAGCAAAGCACGCACATGGAGGTCCGCGGCAGTGGCCAGACATGACGAGACGCCGGCTGCCACGCCGCTGCCAGGCCGCCCGGTGCGCGGATCCCAGACCGGCCGGCCGATCATGGCCCTGTTCGACCTGCTCGGACGCCGCTGGGCATTGCGCGTGCTGTGGGAGCTGCGCGAGACGCCTGCGCCGACATTCCGCGACCTGCAGGCCCGCTGCGGAGGGTTGTCGTCCAGCGTGCTGACCGACCGGCTTGCCGAGCTGACCGAGGCTCAGATCGTGCACCGTGACGACGCCGGGTACGCGCTCACCCCGGACGGCAAGGACTTGCTCAAGAGCCTGCTCGCCATGGAGAAGTGGTCCGAGCAGTGGGCCGCGCGGCTCGCGTCGCTCCCTTGACACGCACTTCGGCCCGATCTCATGCTGAAGCAATTCGGCGCCGGAACCATGAACGGGAGGGCAGGCTTATGGCACTGTCGCACGACGTCATGACCAACGAGCAGCGCAAGTCGGTCGCCCTGGAGTACCTGAAGGCCTTCGACAACGGCGGTGTCACCTCGACCGGCGGCAGCATCCTTGACCTTTTCGCCGAAGATGCGCAGGTCTACTTCCCGAAATGGGGACTCGCGACCGGCAAGTCGGAGATCGGCGCGATGTTCGGCGACGTGGGCGGCACGATCAAGTCGATCACGCATCACTACTCGCACTTCAACTGGATCTTCTCCGGCAGCGATCTGGTCGTCGCCGAGGGCACCAGCCACGGCGAGCACAAGGACGGCCCGTGGCGCGCGGGAGTCCCCGAATGGGGCGCCGGCCGCTGGTGCGACGTCTTCGAGATTCGCGACTGGCTGATCCAGCGCTGCTTCATCTACCTCGACCCTGACTACGCCGCTCAGGACACCGCCAGGTACCCCTGGCTTAAGGCCGAGGCGTAGCGGGGAAGAGACGCCCCCGCTCGTTCGGGATAACCAAGATCTTTCTTCCGAACGGCCGCGGCTGACTCTCGCTAGCTTTGCTCCGCCAGCGCGGCCCGGACCGCGGCGCTGGTCGCGGCCGAACTGAGG
>JBPYES010000036.1:0-15959 GCA_051984825.1 Jatrophihabitantaceae bacterium | reverse complement strand
CTTCCTCGGCGTGCTCCTCTGCCGTCGGTGCTGCCGCCTCCGCGACGTCGTCGGGATCGGCGCCAACCGCAGGAGTCGAGATGCCGGCCGCCGGATCGGTTTTCTCGAGGACGGCGTCGAGACGCGCGAACTCGGCCGCAGACAGCGTTGTCCGAGCGAGGTCGACGACCTGCCTCTGTACGTCGGGCACCAGCCGCGCCAGCTGCGCAGCGACCCGGCCGTTGCGATCGTCGGGGTCAAGTCGCAGCGTGCGCGTGATCATGCGCAGCACGAGATCAGCGACCTTCACCGTGCCCTGCGCACCCGTCCCGGCGCCCGAGCTGTACCGCAACGCCGGTAGCTCGATCGAGGGCACCGGCGTCGCGCCGATCTGCTCGTCGTTCGCGATCGCCGACTGAATGCCGACGCCATGGTCGGGCCGCCAGTCGCGTGCGGCAGCGGAGTCCGCCTCGGCCTCGTGGCACGGCACGAGCTCGTCGGTAGCGACCCCGCCGGCCCGGTTCTGCACGACGTGCGCCACCTCGTGCGCCAGTAGCCGGCGACCGTCCTCGCAGCTGACATCGAAACGCCCCGCCGCGAAGAACACGTGTGAGCCGAGGACGAACGCGCTCGCGGCGACCGCCTCCGCGAGCCGCGCGGCCTCCTCGTCGTCGTGGATGCGCACGTTGGTCAGATCGTTGCCGAGGTGCCGTTCGAGTCCGCGGCGCACGGGCAGCGACAGCGGACGGCCCGGCGAGAGCATCGGTTCGCCGAGGTGCGCCGGCACTCGCCTCCGTGCCGCGGACGCGTGCCGTGTCGGCTTCCTCTCCCGGGTGAGCGTCGGCGCGCTCATGCGACCGCCTGCCCCTCCGGGACGATCGGCGGCAGCGCCTCTTGCGGCTCGTGCGACTCGGGCGGTGCGACGACCGGGGGAGTGGCCAGCGGCGCCGTCGGCGGCGGAGTGCGCTGGGCGACGCAGCCGTCGATCAGGCGGTCGTAGAAGACGGGCGTCAGCGGCATCAGCTCAGGGCTGAGCATCTGCGTGACGCGGTACTCGTCGAAGGTCATGAAGCGCGTGTTGTTGGCGGTGCGCAGCGATGTGCAACTCGGGATCCGGAACGAGCGCGGGCTGACGTCGCCCTTCGCCGCGCCAGCCACCGCCGAGCGCAGCAGCGCGGGCACCTCCGAGGGCGAGAGCACCTTCTGATCGGCGCCGAAGGTGACGGTGTACGTGCCGTCGGCGTTGCGCCGCAGGCCGGCCGCTGGCTTGCCGACGACGGGTAGCTTGGGTCCGCTCGCGACGACGTCGAGCCGGCCGTCCTCGCGGATGCTCAGCGAGACGCCGGCCACCGTCTCGACGCCGGGCGTTGGCTGCCGGTGCACCCCGCTCGCACGGTGCTCGGCCGTTCGGTTGCTCGAGCCTGCGGCGCGGTGCGCTTCGCGCTCGACCGCGTCGTTCTCGCTGCTGACGCGATCCGGGACGCGCCGGCCCGCGAGCTTGCCCTGCTGCACCGTGTGTACGAGTTCGTGGGCGAGGACGCGTGAGCGCTCGCTCGGTGCCGACGGCAGCCGCTCCTCGTCGAGGACGACATGCTCACCGACGGTGTAGGCGACGGCATCGACGTCTCGTGCGCTCGCCGCCGCCCGCAATCCGGAGTGAACACGCACGGCGCTGAAGTCGTGCCCGAGCCGCGCCTGCATGTCGCGCCGCGTCGACTCGTCGAGCGCGCGGCCCCGCTCGCGCACAGTGTCCGACACCGATTCGGGAACCGTCGTGGCCTGGCGATCCGCGCCGGCCGCGAACCGGTCGAGGTGGCACGGGCACGTCGACGCGCTGCCGTGCCAGCTGCCGCAGCGGTGCACGATCGGGCGCATCGCCTTGGTGTGCACGCTCGACTTGCCGTCATGGGTCAGCATCGGCCGACCACCTCGGCGTGTACGGCAGCGGCCGCGCGCCGTCCGACGTCTGCGGCCGAGGACGTGGCGGGCAGGACGCTGTGCGCATCCGGCACGGAGTCGGGGTGCTCGCGGAGCAGGCGCGCGAGCTCGGCCTCGAAGGCGGCGACGACGGCGCGCCGGTCGTGCGCCTCGATGCCGTCGAGGACGAGGCGGTTGATCCGTACCTTGCGCGGTGTGCTCATACCCAGTCACCGACCTCGGCCGCGGTGAGCGGGCGTTCGAGCTTGGCGCACTCACGCTGGGCCGCAGCGAGGAGGTGGTGCATGCGCACCGCCGTACCGTCCTCGGCGGCGCGGAACGCCGCACCGAGCGCGATGTTGCGGACGACGCCACCCGTCACGGCCAGCTTCGCGAGCGCCGGTATCGACACGTCCTCGGTCGGCAGCGACGGCACGAGCATGCGCTGCCAGATGCGCGCCCGCTCCGCGACGTCCGGGAAAGGGAACGCGACGATCGCGCTGAGTCGGCGCAGAAATGCCTTGTCGACGTTGTCCTTGAGGTTGGTGGTCAGGATCGCCAGACCGCGGTACGTCTCCATACGTTGCAGCAGGTAGCTGACTTCGAGATTGGCGTAACGGTCGTGGCTGTCCTTGACCTCGCTGCGCTTGCCGAACAAGGCGTCGGCCTCGTCGAACAGCAGCACGCACCCGCCTGCGTCGGCCGCGTCGAAGACGGCGCGGAGGTTCTTCTCCGTCTCGCCGATGTACTTGCTCACGATCTGGCTCAGATCGATGCGATACAGGTCGAGGTCGAGCGCACCGGCGATGACCTCGGCGGAGAGCGTCTTGCCCGTGCCGCTCGGCCCGGCGAACAGCGCGCTGACACCGGTGCCGCGCAAGCTCCCGCCCGTGTTCATGCCCCAGGTGGAGTAGACCGTCCGGCGGTGACGCACCGTCGCGACGATGTCGCGGAGCTGTGCCTCGGCATCAGCGGGGAGCACGAGGTCGTCCCATGTCGCGCGGGTGTCGACCCGCGTTGCCAGCGCATCGAGGCCGTGCCTGGTGTGCGAACGTGCGGCGGCCCACGCGCTGACCGCTGTGACGTTGGCCTCGGTGGCGGCCGCCCGGATGGTGATGGCGTTGAGGTTGAACTGATCGGCGAGCGCCGGCGCATCGCGGTCCTCGGTGAGCGCCCTGCGCCACATCACGGACTGCTCCTCGGCGTCGAGTTGTGCCACGTCCAGCGCGACGCCGCGTGCCAGGCGCAGCGAGGCCGGCGCCACGACGGCGGCCGCGCCGTCGAGCTCGCGAAGCCACTGCACGTCCCACGGCTCGACCGTCTCCGCACGCACGATCAGCGGCCCGCCGCCGAGCATGCCGTCCCTGTTGATGTAGGTGGCGAGGTCGGCGCGACCGATCGGGTCGGTGGGTAGTGACACGGTGTCGAATTGCCGCGCAGCAGATCCGAGCAGGGCCGCCGCACGCGCAGCGATTTCCGTTGCGGTCTCGATGTCGCCGACCAGTTGCACGAACGGTGCCGGGCCCATCCACAGGTCGGCCACCTGCCTGGCCCGGGCCTCGTGCCGCGCCGGCAGCACGTCGACCGGCGTCGTCAGCCGGCTCACCCGGCCGAGCAATGCCTCGTCGGGTGCGTCGAGGCCGACGAGAAAGTGCAGGATGCGCTCGTCGATCCGCAACGGGGCGCGCGTCAGCAGCGGCCGTGACGTCGTCGCCGTCTGCGGCTCGATCAGCCGCCAGTGCCGCAGCGGCGCATCGGGTGCCAGCGCACTCCAGTGCGCGTGCGGCAGGGCCGCGAGTGCGAGCGAGAACGTCGGTTCGGCGCGGTTGGGGTCGCCGGAGGCTGCGGCGCAGAGAGCGGGAAAGCTGCCGTCGAGTTCGACACCCGCGCAGAGGACGACGATCGCGGTCTCGAACGGCGTGAGCGAGAAGATCTGCTGCACGAGCCCGAGGGCGCTCTCGATCGGAACGGCCTCATCGTCGGCCGGTCGCGTGGACCCGCGCTCGACGTGGTGCTGCAGGTGTGCACGCACGCGTGCCAGCGTGTCCTCGAGGACGCGACGATTGACGTCGAGCCAGTCGGTCGCCGCGGTCATGGGATCGCCACCGTGGGACCGTTGAAGGGCTTGTCGGGCGCGGGCTGCGACAGCGGTGACTGCGCGCCGTCGACGTCGATCTGCATGAGATACGTTCCGGCGGGCACGTGACTCGTGCTGAAGCCGACCTGCGAGACGGTCGTCGTGCGCGGCGCGGCGTCGATCGCGAAGTTGGCTGTGCCGTAGAGCAGCAGCTGAACGCGCTGGCCGCTGGTGACGGCCGGCACGAGCTGCGCGCTCAGGTGCCCGGCCGAGGCGGTGACGGTGCCGAGCTGTGGGGCGACGAACAGGGCCAGCGGGTTGCTCTGGTCGGTGGTTGTCGGCGCGCCGCCGCCCGGAACGAGCGGTTGGTGGCGGATCCGCACCGGCTGAAGTCCGGCGAGCGCCGTCGAAGGAAGGACGACGTCGACAGCGACAGGCGTGCTCGTGTCGGCGGGCGCCGCGACGGCATCGGTGCCGAAGACGACTTGGGCGCCGTTGCCGAGTAGATTCGCGCCGATCAGATGCAGCGGCTTCGTCTCGCCCCACGAGATCGTCTGCGGGCTGACCGAGGCCAGCTGCGGCACGAAGATGGGCTGCACCTGAATGCCGGCCGGCTGCGTGACGGGAACAGCGGCGTGCACGGGTCCGTCCGGCTGGAGCAACACGACCGTGACGAGGTACGCGGCAGACGGCCGGTACTTCTCACCGAGCACCGACCAGAGCTTCGAGATGTCGTCGATGCTCATGTTCTCGAACGAGACGGTGACCTGTTCGGGTTGCTGGTCGAGCTGCGCGGTGCTCAGCAGCGACCAGACGTCGTGCGTGATGCCCGGCGGGGTCGCCTGTGCGTAGTACTGCGTGATCGCGGCGGCCGTGAGCACCGACATTCCGTGCAGCGCTTGCATCGCTGCGCCCATGAGCAGTTCGGCGTGCAGGTCCGCCTTGCAGTGGGCGCTGATCACGTAATGCAGGTCGAGGGCGAGCGGCGGCTGGGTCAAGCGGGTGCCGTTCGCGCCGCGCACCGGCAGGCCTTCGTCGCGCCAACCCTGATTCAAGGACGTGCGGTACAAGAAGACGTTGAGCTGATCGCCCTCCTCCGGCGTGATGCGGTCCGGCGGGAGTGCCGAAATGTTCGGCGTCGAGCCGAGCTTCGACCACAACGTCGAGGTCGCATCGAGCAGCACCGAACGCATCATCTGCGTCGTCGCCGCCAGCCCGGCGGTCGTGCTCATCGATTGCCTCGCGATTCGAGGTAGCGCTCGAGCGTCATCGGGCCGGGCGGCGCGGTCCGTGGGCGTCGCGGCGGTGCCGGCGCGCTCACGACACGCACGTCAACTCGGTCGATCACGATCTCCACCGGCTCAACCGGGGGTATGGGAGGCCGCGCCTGCTCGCCGTCCCGCGAGCGCGCGGGCACCGGCGCGACAGCGCGCGGCGTGATCACCGGCGCGACGGCGACAGCCTTCGCAGCGCTGCGGTCGGGCAGCGGTGGCGTCGCGGGGAGGGGACGTGCGGTGATCGGCTGCGGTGGCGGTGGCGCCATCGCTGCCGTGCGCTCACGGACAAGACCGGTAGGTGCCGCGGCGGGCGGTTGTGCGATCTCGTCGGAGCGCGTTCGCGCCGGCTGCGACGGCGCGGTGGGCGCCCGAACTACCTCCGTTCCCACCGGCCCGGGCGGGCGTAGCGGATGCGTCGGCGGCTCGTGCGAGGCCGGCTCGGCGTGCGAGCGCGCCGTCAAGGCTTCACGGGGCGGCGCGTGCGAGGTCAGCTCCGGGGCAGTGTCCGGCGGGATCGGGAACGGTTCACGGCGCTGACGGCTGCGGCGAGGTGCGATCACGCCACCCTCGTCCTCGACGTCCTCGACGCTGCGCTCCCGATCGGTCGCCGAGAGCCGCGACAGCAGCACCGCGTCGGGACGCGGCCGAACCGCGGCGCGGTCGGTCGTCGCGCGCGCAGCCAGTCCGGCGAGGAACTCCGTCATCGCAGTTGCAGGTAGGTGCGCCGACGGGTCGGGCTCAGGGCCAGGATCTGCTGCTCGCTCCATCCGTATCGCGAGGCCAGTTCGTCGATCTCGCCGAGGATCTGCAGCGCTGCGCCGGTGAGTTCGGCGTGGAAGATCGCGCCGAGGTCCAGCCGGGCTGACCATTCCGCGCCGCACTCCGGGCAGCAGACCCGCAGCCGGACGTCGGCGCCGGGATCGGATGCCGCCATGTGCGCGGCCACGTCGCCGAGCACGTCCTCGGGGAGATCGGCGAACGCAACGGCCACGCCGTCGCGCTCGGCCGAATGCACACACCGTTCGGCGATCGCCGCGACCGGGTCGTCGGCGTCGGCCGCATTGTGCAGGTCGGTCGTGTTCGGCAGTCGGTAGCGCACGCGGTAACCGCCGTGTTCGAGTTGCTGCTCGCGTGCGCAGTCGGCCTCGACAGCCGGCAGCCCGGCGAGGACGGCGGCGGCGTCGGCATCGACATCGACATCCGCATCGCAGTCGGGGCACGACGTCACGCCCGACAGCGCCGCCCCGAACGTCCCGACGCGCAGCGCGAGCAGCAACGTGTCGCACCCGCCGACGGGCAGCGCCTCCGCGTCCACCGGCAGGTCAGGCAGGACCTCGCGCAGAACCGCGGCGGACCGGCCGAGCGGCTCGGCCGCGGCAGCAGCCTCCCATGCGCGCAGGATCTCCTCGCCATCCAGCCCGGCGAGGGCCTGCGCCCCCCGACGCACGGCTCACCCGGTCGGCGTCGTGAATGACGGTGGCGACGGCTCGGCTACGGCGTCATCTCGCAGCCAGCCCTCGTTCTCGAGTTTCAGATGCGCGAAGACGACGGCTCCGGCGTTGGCGTCGAGGTCGCCGAGGCCCTGGTACTCCGACGGCCAGCAGCTGTAGACGTGATAGGCCACGACGAGCTGGCCGGCCTCGTTGCAGAGCTCGACGATGATGTCCTTCTTGTAGTCCTTGAGCGAGGTCTCCGACCCGAGCCCGGCGCCGTAGTTCCAGACCTTGTTTGCCCACTGCTCGAAGGCCTTGTCGTGCGTGACCCCGCGCTCGAGGGTGATCGCTTCGAACTCCGTGCGCCCGGGCGACTTGTAGCTCGAGCTGGGGTCGCCGCCCGCGCGGTGCTTGACCACTTCGGTCGTCCTCTTGAAGGCGCTCACCTTGCTCACGCCAGCGACGTACTTGCCGTCCCACTTCACGCGGAACTTGAAGTTCTTGTAGGGGTCGTGCCGATTGGACGAAGCGGTGAACTCCATTTCACGCCTCCGCCGGCCGGGTCAGTTGCTGGATCTGGATGATGACGAACTCGCACGGCAACAGCGGCTGGAATCCCACCCGGATGTTCACGACGCCCGTGCTCACGTCGTAGGGCGTCGTCGTGTCGCTGTCGCACTTGACGAGGTACGCCTCCTGCGGCGTCGTCCCCGCGAAGGCGCCGAGGCGGAACAGGTTCTGCATGAATGCGCCGACGTTGAGCCGGATCTGCGCCCACAGCGGCTCGTCGTTGGGTTCGAAGACGACCCACTGCAAGCCTTGGCGCAGGCTCTCCTCGATGTAGAGCGCCGTGCGGCGAACCGGGACGTACTTCCACTGATTCGCCTGCAGGTCAGCGCCCAGCAGCGTGCGCGCGCCCCACACCACGTTGTTGAACACCGGCAGCGTCCGCAACACGTTAACGCCGATCGGGTTGAGGGTGTCGCTCGTGTCGTCGGTCATGGTGAGGACGGGCCGCGCCCCCATGAGCGTCGCTTCGGTGCCCGCGGGTGCCTTCCACACGCCGCGCTGTACGTCGGTGCGCGACCAGATGCCGGCGACCGTTCCGCTCGGGCCGACGGTCTTCGTGCCACCGCTGACCGGGTCCGCCATGATGAGCCGCGGGAAGTAGGTCGCCGCGTTCTCGGTCGGGTCCAGCGACTGCATGTAGGTGCTCATGTGGCCGGTCAGCGTGGAGGCGTCGGTGTCGGTGTCCTGGCTGGCCGGTGGGTCGATCAGAAGCATTGCGCGGTGGTCGGCGCAGAACTGGTCGGCTGCTGCGAGCAGTTCGCCGAGGGCCGACGCGTCGGCGATGTTGGCCATCGCAGGCAGGCAAAGGATGTTGAAGATGTCGGGAGCGATCGCGCCGAGTGCGTAGATGCCCGTCGCCTTCGCCGGGTCGCCCTTGAGCATGCTCGAGAGCGCGGTTGTGTCGGTGCCCTCGGTGCCGTCGTTGCCGCCTTGCAGACGGTGGAAGTGCGCGATGCTCGTCTGTTTCGCGATGTCTCCCGGGATCGGGAGCGGCGGGTTCGGTGGGACCTTCGTCAGAGCGCTGCCGTCCGGGACGCCGGTGCCGTTCGGGTCGTTCCGGTTGAACGTCGCCGCGGGCACCGTCGCCGTCGCAGGGTCTACGTCGAGAGTGACGAGCTGCGAACCCGACACAACCGTTACGCAGTAGCGAGGGTCGGTCTGTTTGATCGACAGCGATCGGAAAACCTCGCGCACCGCGACCTTCACCTTGGAGGTACCCGGGACGGGCACCACCTCGCCGACGGCGAGATCGAAGCGAGTCTCTGAGCTACCGGCCGGCGGTGGAATGAGCTGGATGCCGAAGCACAGTGCGTTGCCCCAGCCGCCGACGCTGTTCGCGCTCACGGTGAACTTCTCGGGGTCGGCCGGCACACCGTCGTCCTTCGGGGCGGCGCCGTCGGCCTCCTGCCCGGCCGATGCCGCGGCGGCCGCGGTACCGCCCGTTCCCGTGCCGTCGGGCGCGACACGCACGATCCAGGCCTGCCCGCCGCCGTTGTTGAAGAACTGGGTGATGCCGTAGCTCGCCTCGCTATTGGCGGCGAGCCCGCCGAAGACGCGCTCGAAATCACCCGGCCCGCCGACCTTGACGGCCTGTCCGACGGGTCCTTTCGCAAACTTGTCCACGAAGGCTGCCGTCGCTGTGCTCACCCCGACGATGGGATGAACGCCGCTGGGCAGTTCCTCGATGTAGACACCAGGTGCGCGATACGCGATGGCAGGCATGAAGCCCCCTCGAACGTCGGGCGTGCAGCAGACAGTGATGGGTCACATGTGTGTTACAGCGGCACGCCAGTCGCCGCCGCCAACCGAGCGGCGCCCTCTGACGTGCTGGACGGCCTTGCGATGGAGCGCGAACATCGGTGCTGCAACAGACCAATGACTTAGGGCGCAGGAGGCCACTGTGCCCGAAGGGCTAATCGGTCGTCGCAATTGGGTCCTCTGAGCAGCGATCTGCGCAGAGCTGACGCCAGCCCACAAGTTCAAGTTTCGAACGACGGGAAATGGATACGGCGCACCGAACCGGTTTGTCATTGCAGGCCCCCCTACAAGAGTGCGCCGCCACAGCCGCGGCACCCGCGTTCGAGAACGCGCCGGGCCACCTGCCGGTCGATGCGTGAGGCAATTAGAGCCCACCACGCGCGCCGTGTCCAGTTATCCACAGACAGTTGCCGCCAGCAACCGTCAGCCCGACCTGCGCCGATGCATGACGGCGTTTGCGGCGTCGCGCTGTGATGACGACCAACCTGGCGCAATGTTTCGGTGTGGTCTGTTGTTTGGGGCAGTTGGTGAGGCCGTCGACACGCAACGGACAGGCGGCGCCAGGGTCGATCGGGCGACGGTATCGCGCAGCGGATCACGGACGTATGTGTCTATCCAGTTGGGGGCTTGGGATCGATTCGGAGGCACGGGTCGACCGATCGCGGGGGTTAGCGGTGGGCGTTGGGTGGGGCCGGGGTGGCGGGCGGCTGTCCCGCCCGTCGCCGGTCCGCTGCCGCCGGGGGTCTGGTCGCGGTCGCTGCGACCGGCGCGGCTACCTCATTCTCGGGGCATCGCACGGGACGATCTCGGCCAGAGGGTTGGCTGGGAGGTCGGGCCATGGTCAGCGCAGCGCAGTCAGGAGACGGCTCGTCGTTCGTCACGTTACGGCGGCGCGTGATGAGCGAGGCGGAGTCGCTCGAGCGTGCCATGGAGGACTTCGAGAACCCGTCGCAGGAGTGGCGTCGGCTGTTCTCCGAGCTGCTCGGCACCTTCTTGCTGGTGCTGGTCGCCGCTGGTGGCGGGATGATGGGTCAGGCGTTCCCGAACACCATCAGTCGCACCGCCGCGGTGGTCGCGCCTGCGCTGATGGTGCTCGGGGTCATCTTGTTCATGGGCAAGGTCTCCGGCGCTCACCTGAACCCGGCGGTATCGGTGGCGTTCTCTTTGCGCGGCGACTTCCCGTGGCGGCGGGTACCCGGCTACATCGTGGCTCAGCTGGCAGGAGCGTGCCTGGCGGCGTGGTTCCTGCAGGCCGCGGTGCATGTGTCGGCGTCGTTCGGCTCGAATTACCCCGCGCGCGGGTTCAGTGGTTTCAACGCGTTCGTGATGGAGACTGTGCTGACCTTCGGGCTGGTCAGCGTCATCCTTGGCACCGCGTCCGGTGCGCAGAACCTCAGCGTATTCGGCGCGCTCGGGGTCGGCGGCTACATCGCGCTGGCCGGCCTATGGGGCAGCCCGATCTCCGGGGCGTCGATGAACCCGGCACGCACCTTCGGCCCGGACGTCATCAGCGCCGACTTCACCTCGTACTGGGTGTATGTCGCCGGGCCGCTGCTCGGCGCAGTTATCGCCGTGGGCGTCGCGTTCGTGCTGCGGGGCCCAGGCGGCGGACGGGCCGGATCCGGCGCCGCTCAAGGTGGCCTGTTCACCGAGGTAGCTCGCCCCGAGCAGGAGTAGCGCTCGCGACGACCTGCTCGACCCGTTCGCCGTTCCGTTCCTGCATGACCACGAAGGGGTGCGCGATGACGTGGCCATCGCCGCAGCAGCCGCGCACGGAATCGGTCTGATGTCGCTCTCTACGCTCCACCTGACCCCGGTGGCCGCCTGGCCTGCTGCTCGGCTACGGCCGCCCACCCGAAAACCGTATCGACGACGCCGTCAACGCGCTCACCGCACGACTCAGCACGGACGCCATGCACCTCAGCGTGATCATCGCCCGCGCTTCGGGCGTGTCCGTCGTCGCTCCCACCGCGAGACGCCGCACTAAGTCTCTGCGCGTCACCTAGTGCCGAGCCGGGTGGGCCGAGAGGTGGTTTAGGTGACCGTCGTCCATGCGCACTTATGAGGCATGTGCGCGAATATCCGAGCGTGACCTATTCATCGATCTGGGGCGCGACGCGCGACGTGGTTGCCGCGCGCGACCAGCACCAGGTCGACGCCTGGTGCGGGTCGCATCGGTGATCTTGGTGCATGAGACGGCACCGTGAAGATCCATCGTGATGTTAGGCGCTGAGCGCTTCGAGTGCGGGGACGTCCTCTGTGGTGTCGGGCTCAGTGGCGGCGGGTCTGTCTACTAATTCGGATAGGTCCTGCACAGCCTGATTGCTCTTTCCAGGTAGGTATTTGCAGCGCCCTCCCGAGCACATTTTGGCGGCCTATTGTTTGCGCGTTGGCCTGGTCAACTGGAGGCCGCCATGTTCAAGCCATCCCACCCCCTTTACGCGGTCGCCGCCATATGCGCGGCGACAGGACTCGTCGTGTCCGGCTGCGCGAGCAACAAGGAGAAAGCCGGCGGGCCCACCAAGACGGCGACGCCGACGGTCAGCGCGAACGCGTCGCTGTCCACGCTGGTGCCCGCCAAGATGAAGTCAGCCGGAAAGCTGATCGTCGGCATCAACGTGCCGTACACGCCGAACGAATACAAGAATGCGAGCGGAAAGATCGTCGGTTTCGACGTCGATCTTTTCAATGCCACGGCCAAGGTGCTCGGCCTGAGCACCGACTACCGGGAGGCTGACTTCTCGAAGATCATCCCGGCGATCGCGGCCGGTACCTACGACGTCGGCGTGTCCTCGTTCACCGATACCAAGGAGCGGGAGAAGACGGTGGACTTCGTCAACTACTTCACCGCCGGGATCCTGTGGGCCGCGCCGACGGGCAAGACCGTCGACCCGAACAACGCGTGCGGGCTCACCGTGGCCGTTCAGTCGACGACCATCGAGCAGACCGACGAGCTGCCGGCCAAGGACAAAGCGTGCGTCAAGGCAGGTAAGCCGAAGATCAAGGTCCTCGCCTATGAAAACCAGGACGACGCGACCAACGCCGTCGTGCTGGGCAAGGCCGACGCGATGACGGCCGACTCCCCGGTGACCGCATACGCCATCAAGCAGAGCGTTGGCAAGCTGCACCAAGCCGGTCAGATCTTCGAGGCCGCGCCATACGGCTGGCCGATCGCGAAGGGCTCGTCGCTCGGCACGGCGCTCCAGAAGGCATTGCAGACGCTTATGGGCAACGGCACGTACGACCAGATCTGCAAGAACTGGGGCGTGCAGTCGGGGGAGATCAAGTCGGCCACGATCGACGCGGCGATCAGCTAGGCAGGCCGGCATGACATCGCAGGAGGTGATGGTCGAGCCCGCGCTCCCAGCCGAGGTCATCAAGGCCGTGCCGCTACGGCACCCGGGCCGCTGGATCACTGCGGCGCTCGTCATCGTGCTGCTCGGCCTGTTCGTCTACGGTGCGGCGACGAACGCTAACTACCACTGGGACACCTACCGCGCCTACCTGTTCGACAGACGGATTTCTACGGCCGCCTGGAACACGCTGCAGCTGACATTCTGGGCGATGGTGCTCGGCGTCGCGCTCGGGGTCGTGCTCGCCGTCATGCGGCTGACACCCAACCCGGTGCTGACGTGGGCGGCCTGGGGCTACCTGTGGATCTTCCGCGGCACGCCGGTTTACGTCCAACTCGTGTTCTGGGGGTTGTTCACCTCGCTGTACCCGCACCTGGCATTCGGCATCCCGTTCGTCCACCAGTTCGCCCACCTGAACATCCAGTCGGTCAACGCGGGATTCTTCTTCGCCGCGCTCGGCCTGGGCCTGAACGAGGCGGCGTACATGGCTGAGATCGTGCGCGCCGGCATCACCTCCGTGCCCGAAGGGCAGACCGAGGCGGCAACGGCGCTCGGCATGTCATGGGCCTTGACGATGCGCCGGATCATCCTGCCCCAGGCGATGCGGGTGATCATCCCTCCGACGGGCAACGAGGTGATCAGCATGCTGAAGACCACCTCACTGGTCACGGCCGTCCCGTACACGCTCGACCTTTACGAGACCCAGCGCGGCATCGCCGGGGTGCTGTACCAGCCGGTCCCGCTCCTTCTCGTCGCGTCCACATGGTACCTGGCGATCACCAGCGTCCTGATGGTCGGCCAGTACTTCCTGGAGCGGTACTTCGCGCGCGGTGCGTCCCGGCGGCTCACGGCACGGCAGCTGCGCGCCCTGGCTAGGGCGGAGACACGGCAACAGGGCGGAGCGGGTGCACGATGAGTCGGGTGCCCATGGTTCGTGCCGAGGCGGTATGCAAGAACTTCGGCGTCCTGCAGGTTCTCAGGGGCATAACGCTCGAGGTGCAGCCCGGAGAGGTCCTGTGCATCGTCGGACCCTCGGGATCGGGCAAGTCGACGTTCTTACGTTGCATCAACCACCTCGAGCAGGTCAACGCAGGACGCCTGTACGTCGATGGCGTGCTGGTCGGCTACGCCGAGAAGGGCGACAAGCTGCATGAGCTGCACCCACGCGAGGCGGCCAGGCAGCGACGCGAGATCGGCATGGTGTTCCAGCACTTCAACCTTTTCCCGCACATGACCGCGCTGGAGAACGTCATCGAGGCACCCATCCGGGTCAAGAAGCGCCGCAAGGACGACGTGATCGAATCGGCGCGCAAGCTACTCGACCGGGTGGGCCTGGCGGATAAGGAGAAGGCCTACCCGGCGCAGCTCTCGGGCGGGCAGCAGCAGCGGGTGGCGATCGCGCGCGCCCTGGCCATGGACCCCAAGCTGATGCTGTTCGACGAACCCACGTCCGCGCTCGATCCCGAGCTGGTCGGCGAGGTGCTCGACGTGATGCGGCGACTCGCCGTCGACGGCATGACGATGATCGTCGTCACCCACGAGATGGGCTTCGCCCGCGAGGTCGCCGACCAGATGGTCTTCATGGACGTCGGCGTCGTCGTCGAGGCAGGGCCACCTCGCAAGGTGCTGGCGACTCCTCAGCAGGAGCGCACGAAGGCGTTCCTGTCCAAGGTGCTGTAAGAGTCGGATGCCCAGGCTGGCGCAGACCCACAGACTCAAACGAGATGGCGCCGCGCCTAGTCGCTGCTGACTTCCCAGCTACCTAACGGGAAGCCGCCCCGTCGGCAACGGAACGCCCTGCGGACTCGACCTCACTCCTAGTCGGCGACGTGTCACGCACGGGATAAGTATCCGGTCATGCCTGCGTCAGCGCGCGATCGCGGGTGCGGTCCACTTCTACCCGTAGCTAGGGGCGACGCGAGACTCAAGCGTCGGCACCGAACGGCCGTGTCGTGTCGGTCGGTGGCCCGTAGCTCGTACCGAGTGTGGATGGCCATGGCGAAATTGTTCGGACCCACGTTCGTCGGTATTCGGGTACCTGCGCGGTGTCCACTGTCGCGGACCCGTAGCCCTCAAGGCGTGAGCAAGTTTCCTGCTCCTCCGTGCGTCGTGGCTGTTCGTGCCGACTGATTGAGGGTCATGTTGGCGCCCAGCGAGGTACGACTGGACAGGCAGGAGGCGACTAGCCGACCGCGTCGCCGGCGACGATAGCAGCAGCGTGGGTGGCAGTTGGTGGGACGACGACGCCGGGGTCGCTTCGGCCGCTGGGTGCGGCCTGCCCCCGCAGGCCTTCGCTCCATAGCTCTGAGGTCTGCCAGCCCCAGAACACCGCGAACAACGCGATGAGGGTGGCTTCGATCCCGATGATCCAGTACGGCCAGTTGAAAACCAGACCGACAATGCCCCATACGATTGCGTCAGCGATCATTGCCAGCGCGATAACCGCGTAGGGATTCCGCCAAGACAAGAACGTCGCCTTCAGTTTGTCCGGAACGCGTTGCGCCGCCATGGCCGGTTCCTTGTGGAATTTGTAGTTGATTGCGTCGAAAATGACGACAGCCAAGAAGCACACAAACATGGAGATCGCTGCCGAATAATGCGCTGTGTCTCGGAAGAAAGTGCGGAACCAGGCGAACGTCACGACTGCGTAACCCCACACCAGGAACGCCACGCCGTACCCAATGAGGCAGAGCGGCGGCGGCCAGCTTCCACGCCTCGCGCGTCCCACGGTAGATATGACCGCCAGGACTATGAATCCTGCCGCCCCGACCGCAAGTAGCACGAATATGTTGTTGCTGATGTTCACATCTCGGTCGTCCGCCGTGGTGAGAACCGAACCGCATGTCCCTGTGCCTGGTGTTGGCACGAGAGCCACAACCGCAGCGAACATACCGGCGAGGTTCAGGAGGATGTCTTCGGCATCGGTGTTGCCTCGAAGGCAAATCAGGCAGGTGCCGACCGCGACCAGCGCGCCGATGAATATGCCGTGCACGGGCGTGTAGTAGTAGGCGCTGATCGACGTTTGAAAGCACCCCGGTGCCTTGGACCGTTCGAACCCGACCCCGATGAAGATGGCAAGTACGAATCCGATCATGGAAGCGCGTAGGTAGCGCCACGTCTTGATCGCGAATATCTGGTCGGTAGCATCTTGTCGCTTGAACTGCGTGGTCCTGGGCATCGAATCCCCCCGGCGAGATCTGATCTAGCAATGGTTCCGGTTTCGCCCTTTCGGTGCGGGAGGCTCGCCGCTCAGCACAAGCTGGCTCACGGTGGCGCAAAGGGTGAATTGGCGGGACAGCACACTTGATGCGAGTCGCCCAGTCGTCCGGCCTAGGCCGGTAACGGGCGTCGCGCATCAGCTCTCGGAAGATAGTCGCGGATGGCCCGCCTTTGGACACGAAGTCTCCTTCGGCAAGTCGAGTTCGTGTACCAGTTCGCGGCATCGTTGTCCAGATCAGCGAGGGTTGCGTGGTCCGAGTTCGCCGGCTCGAGCGCTGAGACGGGCAACCCGCCGCTGCCCGGCGATCCATGCCCTGCTGCGAGTGGTCTAACAATTACTGCTGCTTGCTGCGCCCTCGGCGACGGGGCGCACTCA
>JBPYES010000035.1:0-10785 GCA_051984825.1 Jatrophihabitantaceae bacterium | reverse complement strand
ACCGGTTGGTACCTGGTCGGCCCGCTGCTCGTCGCCGGATCAGGACTCGGCCTCCTTGTGTCGCAGCTGAACAACTACACGCTCAGTCCCATCAGCGAGGAACGGGTCAGTGAAGCCGCTGGCGTCAATTCAGCAGCGGGGTCTTTCGGGCTGTCGTTCGGGTTGGCCTTTGCGGGCGCCATCATGCTGGCCACGCTGTCTCTGACGTTCACGAACATGGCGCAGAACAGCGCGGTGCTTCCCCCGGCCCAGCAGCAGCAGGTTGCAGACACGCTGAACCACGATGCCGAGGTGATGAGTAATACCCAGCTGCAGCAACAGCTCGCCGATCAGCCGAAGGCAATTCAGGATGAGATCGTCCGGATAAACACCGATGCCCGCCCGATCGCCCTGCAGATCGCACTTCTGATACCGCTACTTGCCGGGCTTATCGGGCTGATCAACTCCTTCCGTATGGGCCGGCTGCCTGATCCGGCTCCGTCGACGGCTGCCGAGGGTGCCGCCTTCGGCTGATTTACGGGCATCAGTCTGGTGTGTACGTCCCAGCCGCGGGGCAGGTGGCCGGCCGCCGTGCTTACTAGGAGTCACTTTCGATCACCCGCGGCGCCACCCCTCATCAGGTAGTCACAGAGCGCTGAGTGGACGCTAAGTGATCTCGTAGGTACCTTATGCCTTGCGTGACGCCCACACGCTCGGGGCGACTCGAGCGCGCCTGGGCTAGCCGTTTGGGGGACCCATGCCGAAGGATGCAGGCAGGGTTGGGCCGAATCGCCGATCGCCGCTGCTCGGCGCCAAGCTGCGACCAGCAGCGGTACCCGATCAGCACGTCCGCCGGGACCGCCTGCACAGGCTGCTCAACGCGACCACCACTGCACCGGTCACCCTGATCAATGCACCTGCTGGCGCCGGGAAGACCACGCTCGTGGCCAGCTGGGTCGCGGAATCCTCATCACCCACGGCCTGGGTGGCCGTCGACGACACCGACCGCGACGCCGCCCAATTCTGGGCAACTGTCGTTGCCGCCCTTCAAGCGTTCGTCCCGGGATGCGGCGAATCGCGCGCGAGATCCAGGAAGAGCCGGCCCTCGCTGCGAGAGATAGTTGACGATCTGCTGGATGACCTCGATGCCGAGGATCGTGAGCCCAGCTTCTTGGTCATCGATGATGTGCAGATTGTGGACGATGAGGACGACGTTGCGACTTCGCTCGTCCGCTTCCTGGAGCACCTACCGAGTTGGCTGCATCTGCTGCTGCTCTCCAGGCGGGACCTGAAGCTGGCTCAAGATCGCATGCGCGCCCGCGGACAGCTCGGGGAAGTCCATTTCGCAGAGCTGCGGTTCTCGGCTGACGAGTCGAAACAGCTCTTGTCCCGGCTGGCACCGGCCCTGTCGCCGGAGGCGATGGAAGCCGCCGTGGCGAGCGCTGCCGGCTGGCCCGCGGGCCTGCGACTGACTGCGCTTGCTGTTCGCTCGTCCGGGGCGCAGCGCAGCCTCGACGACACGATCCGAACCGAAGACGTGCTCGTCCACGACTTCGTCTGGCGCGAAGCGCTCGGGGGTGAGGCGCCCGAACTGATCGAGACGATGCTCAGTTGCGCCATCGTTGACCGGGTCAATACGAGCCTCGCCCAAGCGCTGACGCAGCGGTCAGACGCCGGCGCACTGCTGCTACTAGCTGAAGCCCGCGGCCTGTTCGTAACGCGCGTCGGCAGCGACGGCTGGTTCGAAATACACGCGCTGGCCCGGGCTGCGCTCAGATCTGAGCTTGCCGGTCGCCCATCGGGCCGCTTGGCCGAGCAGCACGCTCGAGCAGCAAAGTGGTTCGAGGAGGCGGGAGAGGTACCACTTGCCCTCGAGCACTGGTTGGATGCCGGCCGGAGCCGCGACGCGCTTCGCGTGCTGGCGGCCACGGTTGCCGACTTGTATGACAGCGGCCGTGAGGCGACGATCCGGCGAACAATGGCCGGTTTGGCATCGGACGTCGTGACTGCCGATGTCGAGTCGATGATTGACTACGCCTGGTGCCATCTACTGGTCAACCGTCGTCGGTTTCTGGAACTGGTGGAGCTACTCGCCTGGTGGACGAACCACTCGAGTGTTGACAAGGCGACCAGGGCCCGCGTGATGATTTTGGAGTCCTTTGCGGCTGTCATCACCGGCGGGTGGGTCGCGAGCGGTCGACTGGCCCAGCAAGCCATAAACGATCTTGGTGAAGACGCGTGGCGCGATCCGCTGGGGCGCTTCGGATTCAACATCGTGGCGCGCGATATCGCATTGGCCGAGCGGTGGGACGACAGCGCTGAAGAAGTGCGCGAAACTCGTCTTACCTTGGGCCGCGACCCCCAGCGCCGGCTCACGTTCGAGGGGACTCGAGCGCTAGGGCAGGCCCTGGCCGGCCGACCTGTGGATGCTTTGGGGATTGCAGCCGCTGCGCGACGTGCGGCGACCGTCTCGAATATGACGGTTCTTCGCACGGAGCTGGCCCTCGCCGAGGCTATCGCCCACCGCGAGCTCGGCGACCGCTCGCGCGTGATACCCGAGCTGGAGGGGCTGGCACAAGCGCCCGCAGAGACCATGCTCTATGCGAAGGTCCTGGCCAACTGCGAACTAGCGCACGCCGATGTCGATTCCGGGAACCTCGACAGGGCTCGGCTGGTGCTCGCCAGCGCCCAGGAGCTGGTCGATTCCGAATCGTTCGGACCTGACGGGCGCAGCTGGATCAGTCGCATCGGCGTCCGACTCGCCCTCACCGCCGGCGAGCTCGAAGACGCCCGGCGGTTCGCGGATGACGAACCCGATTCGTTCTGGGCGGCGGTCCATGCGGCTCGCATTTATCTCGCGGAGAGCGACAAGCCCAAGGCGGCCGCTGTCCTCACGACGGCCGTGCCTCGTTGTGTGCGACACGAGGTCATCCTGGGACTGCTGAAGGCACGCAGTATCGATGACCACGACGAATCACTCAAGTTCGCCACGGTTGCTGTCGAGCAAGCGGCGCAGACCGGAATCTTGCAGACCGTGGCATCTGAAGGCGCGGACATGCTCGAGCTGATCGAACGCGCCGCGTGGCGGGTGCCGACCGAATGGCTGGAGCGCCTGCGACGCACGGCCGGGACGTCCAGCCCGCGCGTTCGCCCGCCGAGACTCATCGATCCGCTCACCGAACGCGAACGCGACGTGCTGCGCTTCCTCCCCAGTCGCCTCACCATCCGCGAAATCGCGGACGAGCTATTCGTCTCAGTGAACACGCTGAAATTCCACCTGAAGGTCATCTACCGAAAGCTCGGCGTCAGCTCCCGCGCGGAGGCCGCCGAGCTGGCCCGCCGCATGTCACACCTAACCTGAGCCGACCGGTGCGCGGTCTCGCACTCGGCCGCACCACATGGAATACCCCGAGACGGGTGAGGACACAGCCAGCAGGGAGCATCAAGCTATCCACGTCGTGTCCGGTCCAGTGCCGCCGGAACGGCTCGAATTGCAGGTGAGGGACCGACAAAATGGACAACTTCCAAGTCATCAGCATCCCAGCGCCGATGTGCGGGGCGGTGCGGCCGTGAGCCGGGTGCGAGCCGGCTGGATGGTGACGCCGACGCAGGCCATCCTCGGGCGCAAGGGCCCTCTCAAGTACCGCCTGTATTTCGGCGCCGGCGGTCTCGCCTTCGGCCTCATAGTCGGCATAGTGCAAGGGATCAAGATCGGCCACGGCGGCAATCACGCGTCGGCGAACAAGGATTCCGCCGGCGCCGGTAGCGCGTGGCCGGCCTCGGCTCGGCCGCCGCGGCCCGGCATGCGCTCCGGAGGCGCCTACCGTCTGCGAGGCGGCGCCCACGCGACGGCTGCTGAGGCGACCACGCCGCCAGTTGGCACGCCGGACGGCACGGCTTCAACCTAGATCGGGAGCTTGCGCCACCTTCGGTAGGCAATCCAGGCGAGCGTGCTCACCGCCGAAGCCGCGATGAACAGCAGCCCGGCCGTGAGCAGTTTTCCGCTACCGAGCTGGACGTCGAATCCAAGGGCGATGAGGGCGACGACGATGGGCACCACAACGAGAACCACGGTGCGCACGACCGTGCCGAAGATCGGCACCTGCACAGTACGCACGGTGCGGCCGGGGCTGTCCGGGCCGTTGGGCTGGTCGGCATCGAGATTCGCCTCGTTCGCATAGAAGCGCACCCCGCGGTTCCCTATCTCCAAGCTGCTCCGTCGCATTGCTGCAGCCATGTAGGGGGCCCAGATCAACGGCAGCACGAAGCTGACGAGAAACAGCAACCCGAGGAAGATCCACTGCAACACCGTGCGGATGAAGCCCGGTCTCTCTTCCTCGGAACCCAGGAGACCTAGCAACAACGCCATGCGTTTGAGGGTTATCCATCTTGTGCCACGCGGGAGCTTGGCTTCGTGGCGTCCGTCCAGGTCCCGCCTGACACGTGCCAGTCCCGCTTGCGCCTGTTCGACCGACGGATATACACGTTGCAGGACGAGCAGTTCGGCGCCGCGCATCTCGTCATCCGCCGGACGGCCGGCCAGCACCGCAAGTTCCAGAACCATTTGTGCTTGCGCAAGCAGCGCAGCACAGAATGCAACCGGAATCAGGACGATGAAGGGGCCGCCGACCACGGCCCCCTCGGTCATCGAGACATGAGTCTGCCGCTGCACAACCGTCCGCTGCAGCACCGCCGGTTCGGCGTCGAGATGTGAGCGCTGGATGTTCGCTACAGCAGATGTCGCCCGACCCGCGAAGCGCTTGATCGACCAGAGAACCAGGTGTTCAGCCGTGTGCGAGGGGTCGGCATACAAGATGCGCAGCAACGCAGGAGCCTCAGAGACCGCCTCCTGATCAGCTGCTGCGTGCTGCTCGGCCAACTCCGCCACGGCGGATGGCGGTCGTCACGCGGCGCAGGTGATCAGGCGAGCGCCTTGGCCTTCGCCTGCTGGAACTCGGCCTCGGTGATCGCACCGCGATCGCGAAGATCTGCGAGCCGAGAAATCTCGTCAGCTGCGCCGTGCCCGTCTGCTCCGACTGCGTCACGAATGTATTCGCGATTCGCAGCGTCCGCTTGCGCCGCGGCTTGCTGTGCGTGCTCGCCCATCTTCCGTCCACGCGCAATCAGATACACGAAGACGCCTAGGTACGGCAGGAAGATCACGAAAATCGTCCACAGTGCCTTTCCCCAGCCGCCCAAATCGGGGCTGCGGAAGATGTCACCGAAAACGACGATGAGCATCCAGATCCAGATGAAGAACAGAAAGAACCACAGGAAGGACAAGAACACCTGTCCTGTGCCGAACTGACTGGCATCGGGCATGACCTAGCACCTCCACGCGGATGTATGCGGTCGCACATTTCTGCCGACCGGAGGGCTTAGTTTCGGGAGCGTATGGGTGAGGCAACCCACCCCGGGGTGGGTAGCGCGGCCGGGTGGCACGCCGGCGTGCGCAACGACATGTTTCGGCTCGGCCTGCCGAGAGATAGCTGCCGGTTTGCGAGGTTACCGGTGCCGAGCCGGACGCACCCGGACCGGCGTTGCGCATTCTGAGCCGATATCCACCCAGCGCTGGGTGATGCCGGCTCACCCTGATGCGGGGGTTGATGAACATTGGTGCGGCGGCTCTGGACCGCGTGTTCAGCCGCGCCAACCCTGCTTCAGATCGGGAGACTAGGCATGAGGGTGGTGGTCGTCGCTCTCGGCGGCAACGCGCTCCTACGGCGGCTCGTCCCCTCCCCGGTCCCTAAGCGGAGGTTCGAGCGTCATAGTTGTCGACCAGACCGAGAATCGTCCGCGTCATCAAGGCGATTCTCATCGCGACACTCGGATAGCCGGCGCGGGTGTCGGTGCTGGTTCGTTGACAGCCGCCGGTATGCCAGGTGAGGAGGAGCGGTGGCTACCTTTACCGCATGGAAGTTCGACAATCCCGACGGAGCTGAACAGGCGGCGGAGATTCTAACGAATGCGGCGTCCGAGGGTCTCATCAAGATCCTCGACCACGCAGTCGTCTCCTGGCCGGTCGGTGCGGCCAAACCCAAGATGAAGCAGAGCCGAGACAGCAAGTGGCACGACACGGGCTGGGGAGCCTTCTGGGGCTTTATGGTCGGCGCGTTGTTCCTGGTCCCCGTCGTCGGCGCGGCTGCCGGGGCGGGCCTCGGTGTGTTGCACCACGCAACGGAAGGCGTCGGCATCGACAAGGACCAGTTGGAGAAGATCCAGTCGGAGGTGACCGAGGGCACGTCAGCGTTGCTCGCGTTCACCGAGGACGGAAACCTCGATCGGGTCGGAGAGCGGTTCCACGGCATGCACTGGACGCTTGTGGAGTCGAACCTTACCGACGGCGAGCGCAGAATGCTGATCGAGACGTTCGGCGGAGGATGAGCCACGCGCTCTTGACTAGCCGGTCCGAGGACACGGGGCCGTACGGCCGCGTGTCCTCCGCCGTGCTCTAGCGCATTAGCACCTTGTTCTTCTGGTATTCGAACTCGTCGCGCGACAGGAAGCCGCGCGTACAGAGATCAGCCAGCTGCGAAACTTGTTCGATCGGGTCCAGCATCAGCGGACCCCAGTCAGCCATGCTCAGCTGAGACCCCGCCGGGGGCCGGGTGAGCAGGTCGGTGCTGCGATTACGCACGAGCCTTTGACGCCACATGGCCATTCCGCCTTTCGCTTCAATCAGGCGTGTCGTCCGCCATTGCCGCTTGTATCCTCTCGGCCGAAATGCGCTCCCCCGCGACGATCTGGCCACCTGCGCGCGCAGCGGCCGCCGAGAGTGGTTTTGCCCATCGGTCCTCGGCGACAAGCACGACACCCGCAGCTCCCGCGGGAATCGCGACGGAGGCAAGCGTGATGTCTCGCTGCGTGAGTAGGCCCGGCATGTGGGGCCTGATCTTGTGCAGGTCAGCGACCTGATCCAGTGCGTCTAGTTCGAGAACCCGCGGCCCGTCATCACTACGAACCACGACGACGAAATCGAGTATGCGCAGCGTGCCGGACTCCACGAGCTCGCCCAATGCCGGCGTCAGCGTCACGAGCGCAGCTACATCGGGCAGCGTTATGATGACATACCCGACCAGATCGGCCGTAATGCCGTTGGTAGGTGTCGTGCCCGATGTGTCAGTCAATTCAATCGCTAATTCCGTGCTGGGAGATTGGCCGCTGTTCGACGAATAGATTGCACCTCTACGTTGCCTGAAAAGCATCACCTTCCCTCGGGTGGTCTCCTGCTCCGATGGCACTCGGGCACCAAGCGCTATTCGCCGAGAACGGGACGTCACCGCCAGGCGATCCACCCACCCGTGGGTGGTACTGGCTACCCGAGGCTTCGCGATGCTGCGCGCGTGAGCCTCCCATCGCTTGAGGTGCACGACGACCGCGCTCGCGAGTCCACGGCATGGCACGCGCTGAGCGCCGATGCCGTCGCCGGGGCACTTGCCACAAACATCAGCAGCGGATTGTCAACTGACGAGGCGGCCGCGAGGCTCGCTCAACACGGTCCCAACGCGCTGAAGCGAGAAGCCAAGGCGTCCGTCTGGGCGATCACGTTCGAGCAGTTGCGCGATCCGATGAACGTCATGCTCGTGGCTGTCACGATCGTGAGCCTCGTAATCGCCGAGTGGTCAACCGCTCTCGTGGTCGGGCTCCTGGTTGCGTTGAACGTCGTCCTCGGCACGCGTCAGGAGTTGAAGGCGCGTGCGAGCGTCGACGCGCTCGCAGACATGCAGATCCCGCAGGCACGCGTCGTGCGTGACGGCACGCAACGGAGTATTCCGGCAACCGACGTTGCACCTGGCGACGTCGTCGCTGTCGAGGCCGGCGACATTGTGGTGGCGGACGGCCGCATTGTCCGGTCAGCGAACCTCGAGACCCAGGAGGCGGCGCTGACGGGAGAGAGCGCGCCCATCCCGAAGGCGACGCTCGCGGTACCCGCAGACGCGGCTCTCGGCGACCGCACGGACATGCTTTTCCAGAACACGTCGGTTACGCGAGGCACCGGCACGTTGATCGTCACCGCGACCGGCATGGAAACCGAGGTCGGCAAGATCGCCGGCCTGCTGGGCACGGTGAAGCGATCGAAGTCCCCCCTGCAGCGGCAACTCGACGGCCTCACGAAGTGGCTCGGCATCGTCGCGTGGGGGGCACTCGCGATCGTCGTCATTGCCGGACTCGCGCGCGGTCTCGCTTTCAAGGACTTGCTGCTGGTCGGCGTCGCGATGGCGATCTCGGCGATCCCGACCGGCCTGCCGACGTTCGTCCAGGGCATGCTCTCCTACGGTGCACGACAGCTCGCCGAGGCGAAAGCGATCGTCCGCAATCTGACGGACGTTGAGACCCTTGGTTCCACGAGTGCCATCAACACGGACAAGACCGGGACACTCACGCTGAACCAGATGACCGTGACGAAGATGTTCTTCAGCGGCGAGTGGTTCAACGTTTCCGGCGGGGGGTACGCCAAGCAAGGCTCGGTGACTTCCGCGGCGGACGACACGGTACCCGACTTCACTCCGCTGGCGATGGCGCTTGTCCTTGCCAGCGACGCGAGCGTCAGCGACGACGGCGCCGTGGTCGGCGATCCGACCGAGGCGGCGCTCGTCGTGCTGGCCGCCAAGCTCGGCGTCGACGCTGATCTGACCAGGCACTCGATGCCCCGGCTCGCTGAGGTCCCCTTCGACTCCGCGTACAAGTACATGGCGACCTTCCACCAGCTCGATGCGCGGCCAGGTGAGCAAGTAATAGAACTCGTAAAGGGAGCGCCTGACGTCGTCCTCGACTTGAGCACGGAGGCGCTTTGGCAGGGCTCACGTGTGGAGATAACTGAGGTACGTCAGCAGCTACTCGATGTGAACCGCGAATTGTCAGAGCAAGGTCTTCGCGTTCTCGGGCTGGCATTCCGTCGTTTCGATGTCGACCGGTTGGCCACGATCAAGGCTGACCCTCCTGCACAGGTCAGCGATCTGATCTTCGCTGGAGTGGTCGGAATCATCGACCCGCTCCGTTCTGAGGCAAAGGCCGCAGTCACCGATGCACTCGGAGCCGGCATCGACGTGCGCATGATCACCGGCGATCACGCGATCACGGCATCGGCCATCGCGAAGCAGCTAGGGCTCGGCCCGGGCGCCATCGCCGGCCCGGACTTCGCCCGCATGTCCGATGACGAGCTCAAGCAGCGGTTGCCCGCGCTCCACGTGTTCGGCCGCGTGGCCCCGGAAGACAAGCTGCGTCTCTGCAGCGTGATGCAGGAGCAAGGCTTCGTCGTCGCCATGACCGGCGACGCGGTCAATGACGCGGCGGCGCTGAAGAAGGCGGATATCGGCGTCGCCATGGGAAGCGGCAGCGAGGTGTCCAAGCAGGCCGCCAAGATGGTTCTCACTGACGACAACTTCGCGACCCTGGTGCACGCGGTCGCACTCGGCCGAGACATCTATCACAAGATCACCGCGTATATCCGCTATCAGATGAGCCAGCTGTTCGGCTTGGTGTCGTTGTTCTTGATCGCCGCCATCTTCAACATCAACAAGGGCGTCGCCTTGCAGCCCATGATGGTGATCTTCCTGAACTTCTTCGTCTCGATCTTCCCTGTCATCGCCATCATGACCGACGCCAAAGACCCGAGCGTCATGCAAGACAAGCCGCGCGACCCAAAGGTGCCGATATTTAACCGGCACACGGGTCCACGCTGGATTCTCTACGGCCTGCTCCTCGGCGTGATATCGATGCTGCCCCTCCAATGGGGCCCGGACGAGCCGAGTCTGCACCACGCGTCCGTGTCGATGACGATGACGTTCTGCGTCATGGGCATCAGCACGCTCCTGTCGGGCTTCGTGATGCGCCACGATCGCCTGCCGGCGTTCACCCAGCCGCTGCTCCGCTTCGCCGCGATCCTCGCCGCAGGCGGTCTCATCATGATCCTGTCGACGCAGTTCGGGTTCCTGCAGCGCTGGTTGTTGACGACGAGCCTTACCGCCCCGCAGTGGGGCGCGGTACTCGGGCTTGCACTCGTCATGCCGCTGGTCGTCGAGGCGGACAAGTTCGTCCAACGCCTTCGGGCGCGGAACACCAACGCTGTGAGGTGAGGCCATGGCCACCATCACACCCGCCCCGACACAAGCAGACGCCACCCCGCTCTTCACGCACATGACCCGACCCAGGGTCGTGCCTGCGTACCGATGATCTGGCTGCCATGACCTCCGGACGGTCGACTCAGGACGGTCACGCGAATGACACGATTGGGCGACTCAGCAAACTCCTGGTCGGCCAGGGCGAGGCGATCGCGGGCACGGTATACGGCACGATCATCGTGCTCGCCACGATCACCGCAGGTGCGTCCGCCTTCGTAGACGACTTGTGGCGGCTCTGTGTGATCATCGTGACCACCGTTTTCGTCGTGTGGATCGCGCATGTCTACTCGCACGGGCTTGGCCAGAGCCTGCACATGCGCCGCCGTCTCACCTGGACGGAGCTAATGGCCATCGCGCGGCGCGAATACGCGATTCCGCTTGCTGCTGTGCTGCCACTCATAAGCTTGATACTCGGGGCTACCGGAATTCTCGCCGGACGCACGGCCGTGTGGCTCGCGGTAGGCATCGGCGTCGCGACGCTGACCCTTGAGGGCTTGGGCTATGCACGACTGGAGCGCCTGAATCTCACGGCCACGATCGCGACGGTGTCCATCAACTTGGCGCTCGGCCTGACGATCGTCCTGCTCAAGGCACTTGTAGCGCACTGATGCGGGACGACGGTGATCAGATGCGCTCGATGCCACTCAGCAGGAACGTGGCTCATCATCCAGAGCAGCCCGGCCCC
>JBPYES010000034.1:0-4338 GCA_051984825.1 Jatrophihabitantaceae bacterium | reverse complement strand
CCGATCGCGCGCGTCACGTGGGTGCGAATGCCGGGCAGCGACATGTCAACCAGGAAGCTGGTCAGCCCCTCGGGCGCCATGGCGTAGAAGAGGGTGACGTCGCAGTCCGCACCGAGGTTTATGTGCGTCTTGCTGCCGGTGAGCAGCCAGTCGCCGCCGTCGCGCACGGCGCTGGACTTCATCGCTTTGAACGACGATCCGGCGTTCTTCTCGCTGATGCACTCGGAGAAGACGGCCTCGCCCGTCGCGATGCCGCGCAGCCACTGCGCCTTCTGGTCCTCGGTGCCCCAATCGAGCAGCCACTGCTGCCCCTGTACGGCGATCTGCCCCGACACGAGCCCGTGGCGGCCGACCTCCTCACTGATCACGACGTATTCGGGGACGCCGCCGCCGAGGCCGCCGTACTCACTCGGGACGAGCGGGCCGAGGTAACCGCGCCGGCCGAGTTCGCGGTACAGGTCGCGGGGAAAGCGGTTGGCGCGGTTCGCCGTGTCGAGCGCAGTCCGATGCTCGTCGCCGAATGCGCCGAGCTCGGCTGCTGTGTTCTTGATCCAGGCGGCCTTTGCCGGATCGGCCTGCAACGTCGGGTACATCAGCCCTCCTTGCCGGGACGGGACAACGACCACATCTGCCGGGCGCGCTCGATCTCGACCGCGCGATCCCACGCGGCGGGGTCGGCGGTCGTGCGCCGAAGCGTCGCGGCGAGCGCGCGCGCCAGCACCGGGTCGGCCGCCAGGTGGGCGACGCTGCGCTCGGCAACCGGGAGCAGCTCCACTGCCGGGACGCTCGTCCACGCCAGGCCGGTCGCCACCGCCCGATCGGCGGTGATGGCCTGAGCGAACACTCCCGCCGCCGCGGCGGTGCCGATTCCACCGGTGCGGGCGAGCAGGTGCAGGTGCCCGCCGCCAGGATGCAGCCCGATCCTGGCGAAGCCGGAGACGAGCACCGCGTCGGAGGCAACGATGCGCAGATCAGCGGCGAGGGCCAGGTTGAGCCCGGCTCCGACCGCGGCGCCGTTGATCGCTGCAAGCGTCGGGACGCTCAGCTGCCCGAAGCGGCGGAACGTTGTGTAAAGGTCGTCGAGACCTTCATAGATCTCATCCGGCCGAGCACCCCGCAGCGCGTCGAGCACGCGCGTGTCGGCGCCCGAGCAGAACGCCGGGCCGGCGCCGGTGATGATCGCCGCGCCGATCGTGGCGTCCTTGTCGATCTCTTCGCAGACGGCGCCAAGCTCAGCCGCCGCGGCGGCGTCGAGGGCATTGCGCGTCTCGGGGCCGTCGAGGGTGATCCGCGCAGTGCCGTTCGAGACGGTCAGCTCGACCCTGGTCCCACCCATTAGAAGACCATCCCAAGCCCGCGGCTCGAAGCGCTAGCCGCGAAACGTTCGAGCCGGAGCGCGCTCGCGTCGACGCTTGTGATCGCGCCGTCGATGATCTGCTCGGCCACCAGCCGGCCGATCTCCGGCGCCTGCATCAGACCGTGCCCGGAAAACCCGCAGGCGTTGACCCAACCTGGTGCTGCCGCATCCTCGCCGAGCACGCCGTGGTGATCGGGAGTGTTCTCGTAGGTCCCGGCCCAGCAGCCGGCCCGGTCGAGCGGCAGGTCGGCCAGCCATGGGAACCGATCGACCGCTTGCTCCAGTACAACCTCCAGCCACGGCCAGTCGACGGCGAGCTCGTACCCGTCCTCCTGATCTGGACGAGCCGCGCCGAACAACAGCCGCGAGCCCTCGCTGCGGACGAACACCCCGGTACCGATGTCGATCGTCATCGGCACCGGGTCCGCGAGCGCACCCGGCGCGGTTGCGTAGATGTTGCGTCGTGAATGCACCACGGGGGCGGAAAGCCCGGCCAGCGCGGCGAGTTCGCCTGCCCAGCCGCCGGCGGCATTGACGACGTACCGCGCATCGAAGCGGCGCCCGCCGGCCGTGACCGTCCACCCGTCGCCCGCGCTAACTTCGGTGACGCGGTGCCGGAACAACACCTCCGCGCCCGCCGATCGCGCGAGCTGCAGGTACGCGGTGGTGGCCAGATGCGGGTCGACGACGCCGTCGGCCGGCCCCCAGGTCGCCCCGGCCAGCCCGTGCGACGCGAACGGGGTGAGCTGCTGCGCAGCGGGCAGATCGAGGACATCGACCGGAACGCCGTGCTCACGCTGCAGATCGACGGCGGTGAGTTGGGCGCCCCAGGCGATCTGCGGGACGAGGAAGAGGTAGCCACTGGGCCGGTAGCCGACGTCGATGCCGTGCACCTCGGGGAAGGAGCGGTACGCCTCGATGCTCCGCCAGGACAGCTCGATGTTCAGCGCGTCCGCCCATTGCGCCCGGATGGACGCGAACGAGCGGCCGGTGCTGCCCTCCGCAGGCCCGGCGAAGGCGTCGACGACAACGACCCGCAGTCCGGCCCGGGCCAGGTGGTAGGCGCTGCTGGCACCGAGGGCGCCGGCCCCGACGACGACGACATCTGCGGTCACGAGCTCGCTCCCAACTCGTTGCGGTGAGCCGACGCTAGGCGCGCACGGGCGCCTTGGCTTCGGCGCTCGGCCGAAAGAAGCAGGCCTGGGATTCGAATGCAGTCGAAACGGCTCAGTCGGCCGCGGCACGGAATGCGGCCAGGCGCAGGGCCATGTGCAGGTCGTCGCGCCGGGGTCCTGCCTTGAGGTTGACCCCGGTGAGCGCCTCGATTCGCTCGATCCGGTAGTAGAGGGTGGTCCGGTGGATGTGCAGCTCCTCGGCCGCACGCGCGACGTCCCCACCATGATCGAGAAGCACCCGGGCAGTGATCATCAGATCCGGCCGTTCCTGGGCCACGAGCACCCCGGCTGCGGGATGAATGTCACCGATCGCCAGCTCGTCCGGGGCGCTGGCGATGAGATGCCACGACCCGAGCGAATCCCATGCGGGCCGGTCGAGGATCGCGCCGGCTCGCAACGCCTGCGCCGTTACCTGCGCGCGATGCACTGCAACGTGCAGCCGCCCGAGCGGCACCGGCCGGCCACTCGTCCCGGTGGCAGGTCCGACGTGCACGCTCATTCCGTCGTGCAGCGGCCAGCCGCCGCGCTGCTCCGGCAGCTGCACGACCACCGTTACGCCGGGGTCGAGTTCCTCAAGCCGGATGAGCTCGCGCGCCGCACTCGGGTCGGGGCCCACCGCCAGCCGGGCGAGCAGCGCCGCCCGCCGGTGGTCGCGCTTCGCGCCGGTGACTCGCTCATCGGCGAGCGTCGTGGCGGCGAGAGCCGCACACGCGACGATCTCCGGCAGGTCAGCCTCAGTCACGGTCTCGTCCGGGTCCAGCAGCCACAGGTAGCCGAGCAGATCCCGGCCCACCCGTAGCGGCACGCACCATCGGGGCAGCATTTCCGCTTCCGGCACGGCCGGCACTCGCACCGGCCCCTCGGCCCGCGCCAGCCCGAGGCGGACCACGACCGCAGCCGCGGCGGGAGCGGGCTCACGCTGCAGGATGCTGCGCATCCGCGTGCCGTCGACTTCGCCCTGTGCGCTCCACCAGAGCGGGTGGTGGTGGACGTCTTCAACGAGCACGGCTCGGCCCAGCGACGCGCCGAGCCGCTCGACCGCCGCCTGAACCTCTGCCGACGCCGTCGTCACCTAACCTCCCGGTTCGACAATCTTAGGAAGTCCGACTGGCAAGTTCCGCTGCCCTGCCGAAGCCGCAGGCGGCGCGGGCTGCCTAGGTTTGCGGTAACGCTCTCGACTCGGAGGACGCGATGACTGCTCCCGCCGGACGGACGGCACTCTTCCCGATCGGCCCCACCACGCCTCGCTCCTACGCCGCCGGATCGTCCGAACGCACGAGCACGGCCGCAGCACTCGCCGAAGTACGGGCGGCCGACTATGACATCGCCAACCGGATCGGCGGCGACGACGTGCGCACCGGACGGCAGGTGCCCGTCGTGACCCCGCATGAGCACAAGCGCCAACTAGGGCAAGTGCACTGGGCGGGCGCGTCCGAGACGCAGCGGGCCATCGACGCAGCGCTCGCCGCGTCGCGCTGGTGGGGGCGCCTCTCGTGGGAGGAGCGTGCCGCGCCGTTCCTGCGAGCGGCGGACCTGCTGGAGTACGGGCCGTGGCGCGACCGGCTCAACGCCGCCACCATGCTCGAATTGTCGAAGACCACCTACCAGGCCGACATCGACGCCGCCTGCGAGACCATCGACTTCATCCGGGCGAACGTCAAGAACATGCTCGACATGTACGGCGTGCAGCCGGGCTCGCGGCCGGGCGACTGGAACTCCGCGGAGTACCGCCCGCTCGAGGGCTTCGTCTTCGCGGTCACGCCGTTCAACTTCACCTGCATGAACAACCTCGCCTTCGCCCCGGCC
>JBPYES010000033.1:0-2908 GCA_051984825.1 Jatrophihabitantaceae bacterium | reverse complement strand
GGCTAGCGCCGGTCCGTGACGCCGGCGAGGAGGGGCACCCGGCGCTCGAGCGCCGCACGAGCGTCGACGAGCATCATGACGGCGTACACGGCGAGACCGCCCGCAATCAGGTCCGCCGCGTATCCCGGCAGGCCGGGCACGGCCATCGCCGCCGCGCTGGCGCACGTCGCGATGAGCAGCTTCCGTAGCAGTCCCCGCGCGATGGGCGCCAAGCACAGCACGCCCCACAGCAGGTACCACGGGTAGATCACCGGGCTGAGCAGTGCGACGGCGAGCAGCCCGAAGCCAACGGTGAGCTCCAGTGGCCGCCGCCGGGTGGTCGCGATCAGATAGACGACAATGCATGCGGCGGCCAGCAGGGCGGCCGCCCGTGCCGCCATCGCCACGTCGTCGAAGGACGCCCACCGGACGAACAGGTGCAGCACGTCCGCGAACACGCTTGCCGGTGCCCCGGACGTGTAGTTCAGCGCCGGTGTATTCAGCGAGGATGCCCATCCCCAGCCGTGCGGGACGAGCATGGTAAGGCCGAGGCAGGCTGCGATCGCGAGCCCGACATCACGCGAGGCGGCGAGCCAGGTTGGTCTGGCCCCGCGCGGCCGCGCGACGATGCCGGCGAAAACCACGATCAGCGCGGGCACCTTGATGGCAGCCGCGGCACAGCCGAGCACGATGCCGAGAACGTGGTTGCCACGGCGGTGGGCGAGCAACGCGCCCAGCAGCAGTGCGCACAGCAGCCCTTCCAGGTGCGCAGCCGAGATCACCTGCAGGAGCACGAGCGGATTCAGCACGACGAGCGTCAAGGCGGGTATGCGCCGTGACCCAGCCAGCGCTGCGGCCAGCACCCCGATGATCACCACGCAAGCCACGGCGATGAGCCGGAAGACGAGCACCGCACCGAGGGGGTTGCCGCCGGAGACCACGACTGCGAAGTGCTCGAACCACGTCGCCAGCGGACCGTACGGGCTGGGCACGCTGCGCCAGGCGGGATCGACCGCTCCTACCGCCGGAATATGGCCCAGCGCCGACGGGCCGACCGAGTACGGGTCAAGCCCTCGATCCACGAGCATGCCCTGTGCCGCGTAGCTGTACACATCGTTGCTCAGCAGCGGCGGCCCGAGGAGCAGCGGAGTCACCCAGGCGCCCGCCACCATCCAGACCTGCCGCTCGGTTCGCACCGCCGGGTGCGGCCCCCGCACCAGCACGATCCAGAGCACGACCAGCCCGGCGATGCCGGCCATCAGCAGCGTGCCCGGCACGAGCGACTGGCCCGGACGGTACGCGTTGCGGGAAAGGAGGCCGAACCACGTCGTTAGCGGAATGTTGACCTGCACCGTGCCGACACGCCCGCCTGCGACAACGGTCAGCAGGCTGGCAGTGAAGCCGGCGGCGGCGAACCACGCCGTGGGGTGCCGCAGGACCCGCACGAGCGGCGCGGGCGAATCGGCGCCATGATCCGCCGCTGGCAGCGCCGCCTGGGCGGCGGCGCGAGACTGCAATCGTTCCATGACGGCTGCGTTGTCCTCAGGTGGCGGATGCAGGTTTATTTGCAGCGTAGTACGGGGCCCATAGCGGTTCAGAGGGTGCTGAACAAGTGCCGTTCACCAGAGCTTCTGTTCGCTCCTACCCCGACCAGATATCGGTGATAGCGGAGCCGGGACCGAGCGGAGCCAGGTGGTACGCGTCCGTGAGCGTGCGCAACAGACGGTAGTGGTCGATCCGCTCGGAGTAGCGGCCCGGTCGGACGAACGCGCCGGTGACAACGGTCGCGATGCGGTTGTCCGCGCTGTAATCGTCCTCGTCGACGGTCACAATCAGCAGGCTGCGGTGTGCCGGCGCCCAGGCGGCGTAGCCACGAAGGTGGTCGGAGAGCCATTGGTCCGCCTCTCCGATCGCGCCGTCGTGCATGTCGTGGTCGAGATCCGGGATCACGAACGAGACGGTGGGCAGCGATGCGTAGCTGGGCGGGAACGCAGTGAACGGCAGGTTGACCGACGCCGGCACGTTGGCGAAGTTCACCCACGGGTTGTGTTTGCGGGCGTAACTGCCACTGCTGCAACCGGTGAAGCCCGGTTCGGGAAGCCCTTCGGAATACCCAGCGAAGCTGTATTTCGCGGTGGCGAGCTCGCTTGCGAGGTTCGGGGTGGCGAACGTGTGCGGGCAAGAGTCGTCCGTAACGCCCTGCGTCGAGCCGGAGAACAACGCCAGGTAGTTCGGCTGACTCGGATGCGTCACCGCATAGGACTGCGTGAACACAGCACCGCTCGCCGCCAGCGACGTGATGAACGGCGCCTGCGAACCGTCGATGATCTCGTTGTAGGAATGGTTTTCGAGCACCACGACGACCACGTGGGCGGGACGGGGTAGCCGGGACGCGGCCGAAGTCGCACGCGAGGACGGTTGCGACGTGGGGACGCTGCGCCCGCTCGAGGGCTCCGGCGTCGATGCGAACTGTCTCACCTTGCTGGTGCACCCTGTCGCCAGCAACAGCAGCGTCAGTACCGCGGCAAGGCGACGGCGCAAACTAGCCGCCGCCGGCGGTGACGATCGCGTCGGTGAGGAAGCCGGCGAGCAGCCCGATGAGCAGCCCGTAGCAGACGATGTCCATGCGCTTGGCCTTCGCGGCGACGCTCAGCAGCTGGACGACGACGTAGATGATCGAGCCGGCAGCCAGCGTGAGGAATACGACACTGACCGCTTCGCTGGTGAAACCGTGGCCGACGGCAGTACCGATGAACGTCGGGCCCCCACCGATCAAGCCGAGCGCGAGCAGAAATCCCCAGCTGGGGCGCCGCTGCGTGCCGTCGGCGTCGACGTCGCCGGCGAGAGGCGCAACGATCCCGAAGCCCTCGGTGGCGTTGTGTGCGGCGAACCCGATGACCAGCACGGTGGCCAACGCCACGTCGCCCGT
>JBPYES010000032.1:0-5012 GCA_051984825.1 Jatrophihabitantaceae bacterium | reverse complement strand
ACGCGCCGGGCCACGACGTCGTCGAGGATCACCAGTCGTGCACCGAGCCGTCGCGCAGCCGGGTCACGGGCAGGTAGCGCCGCTGATACGGGTAGCGTGCCGCGGCCGCTTCGTCGAAGGAGACGCCCAGGCCGGGGGCGTCGGACAGGTGCAGCATGCCGTCCGCATAGTGGTAGCCGGACTGGAACACCTCGTCGGCGGGCGGAACGTGGTCCATGTACTCCTGAATGCCGAAGTTCGCGATGGAGAGGTCCAGGTGTAACGCGGCCGCGATGCCGAGCGGTGACACGTCGCCCGGGCCGTGCGAGCCGGAGCGCACCCCGTACAGGTCGGCGTAGTCGAAGATGCGCCGCACGTGCGTGATGCCACCCGCATGGGGCACCGCGCTGCGGATGTAGTCGATCAGCCGCTCGCTGATCAGCGTCTCGCAGTCCCAGATCGTGTTGAACACCTCGCCGACCGCGAGTGGGGTGATCGTGTGCTGGCGGACCAGCCGGAACGCCGCCTGGTCCTCGGCCGGCGTGACGTCCTCGAGCCAGAACATCCGGTACGGCTCGAGTGACCTGCCCAGCCGGGCCGCCTCGATCGGCGTGAGCCGGTGATGCGCGTCGTGCAGCAGGTGAAAGCCGTAACCCAGCTGCTCGCGGGTCGCGGCCACCAGGCGAGGGACGAAGTCGAGGTAGGCCGCCGTGTCCCACTGCTCTGAGACCGGCAGGTCGCCGGTGGCAGGTTCGTAGGTCAGGCCGGTGTCTGCGGCTCGGATGCCGTACGTGGAATCCAGACCGGGAATGCTCGCCTGCACCCGCACCGCCCGATAGCCGGCTTCCAGGAACCGCGCCGCATCGGCCACCGTGTCCTCGATCGTCGCGCCGCTCGCGTGCCCGTAAATGGTGAGCCCGTCGCGGGCCGCTCCGCCGAGAAGCTGGTAGACCGGGCGCCCGACCGCCTTCCCGGCGATGTCCCACAGCGCGATGTCGACGGCGCCGATCGCCGTCATGGTGACCGGCCCGCGCCGCCAGTACGCGCCCCGGTACAGGTACTGCCACGTGTCGTTGATGCGGTTCGCGTCACGGCCGATCAGCAGCGGGCACACGTGCTCGCGCAGGTATGCGGCGACCGCCAGCTCCCGGCCGTTCAGCGTCGCGTCGCCATAGCCGACGATGCCGTCGTCGGTGACCAGCTTGAGCGTGACGTAGTTGCGACCGGGGCAGGTCACGATCACATCGGTCTCAACGATTTTCATAGTTCTCCATGATCTCGTGCAGGGCGTCGACCAGCAGGGCGCGTACGACGGCATCCTCGCGCAGGTCGTCGCCGAAGATCTCGGTGATGGCGAGCAGCCGGTCTACTACCTGCTCAGGCGATGCCGTGTGGGCGACCGCGGCATGCAGCCGGCCGGCCATCGGGTCGTCCAGCTCTGGCGCGACGCAGACCCAGCGCATCCACGCCGCCACCGCCAGCGCCGCCCAGTGGGGTTCCGCGCCCGCCGCCCGCCGCGCCCGCACGGTCGTGAGCAGTCGCTGTGGCAACTTCTGCGAACCGTCCATGGCGACCTGGACGGTGCGGTGCCGCAGCGCGGGGTTGGCGAAGCGGTCGAGTAGCTGCTGCTGGTAGGCCGCGATATCGAAGCCGGCCGGGACGTCCAGGGTGGGCAGCACATCCTCACTCATCAACCTGCGGGGCACCTCTGCGAATCGCGCCATCGCGTCGGCGATCGTCTCGCAGCCCGCCAGCGCGCCGAGATACGCCAGCGCGGAGTGCGAGCCGTTGAGCATCCGCAGCTTGATCACTTCGTACGGCGTGACGTCGCCGGTCAGCAGCGCACCCGCCTTCTCCCAGCCGGGCCGTCCGCCGGGGAAGTCGTCCTCGATCACCCACTGCTTGAACGGCTCGGTGACGACTGTCCCGAAATCGTCGAGGCCGATGAGCCGGCGTGCATCCGCCCGATCGTGTGCGGTCGTGGCCGGGACGATCCGGTCCACCACGGTCGACGGGAAGCTGACCTGCGCCGCGATCCACTCCGCGAGCGGTTCGTCTCGTAGCGCCGCGACGAACTCGTCGACCAGACCCGCAAGCGTGCGGCCGTTGTGCGCCAGGTTGTCGCAGGACACGACCGCGATTGGGCCGGCGTCCGTGCCCATGCGCGCCGCGAGGCCACGCGCCAGCTGGCCGACCACCGTGCGTGGCGGCCCGCCGGCGAGATCGGCCCGGATGCCCTCGTCGTCGAGGCGGAGCCGCGCCGTCGCCGGGTCGTGCCGATAACCCTTCTCGGTGACGGTCAGCGTCACCACCCGCACCGCAGGGTCGGCGATCGGCGACGCGTCGGCAAAGCGCAGTTCGCGCACCGCGCCGACCACTCGGGCGTCCACCTTGGTCGCCGACCGGGTCAGCACGGTATAGAGCCCGTCCTGCGGCGCGAGCTCGTCAATCACCGTGCGGCTGCGCTGCGAGACACCGCAGATGCCCCAGCCGTCACCGGCGTCCTCGGTGAACACCGCCTGGTGCGCCCGGTGGAATGCGCCGATGCCGAGATGAACGATGCCGACCTGCAGGTCACGCGGATCCACGCGCGGCCGCGTGCCGGCCGGCACGCCTCCGAGCGTGCCGAGAGACAGCCGCACTACGCACCCCGCTCGTCGCGGAAACGCCCACCGTATCGCCCGCTGCCTCCCTGGACGGTGAGCGCAGCGGACGCCGCCGCCATACCCTGGCGTACGGCGTCCACGAGGGGATCGCCAAGGGCCAGCCGCGCAGCAACTGTCCCCACGAATGCGTCGCCCGCACCGGTCTGATCGACGATGACGGGCGGCGGCAGAGCTGGCAGTCGCGCGGCCGAGACCCCGTCGTCGAGCCACACGCCGTCTGCGCCGCAGGTAACGGCGATGGCCCGCGCGCCGATCTTGCGGCAGGCTTCCGCGATCTCGGCGGGGTCGCTGAGGCCCAGCAAGGCTGCGGCCTCATCGACCGACGGCGTAACGAGATCCGCGTGCGGTGCGAGTTCGCGCAATCGGGTAGCCGCCGTCGCCGCGTCCGTGAGCCGGGGCCGGAAGTTCGGGTCGTAGATGAACCGCTGGGCTTGCGTGGCAGCCACCCGCACCGCGGCTACTGCGGAATCCGACAGCGCGCAGGTCACCCCCGACGCGAGCACCACGGCGGCGTCCGTCACACGCACGTCGGCGGGGCTCAGCTGCGATGCCGCGCTGCCTCGTCGTATGTAGACGAACTCGCGTTTCCCGGCGGGGTCGGCGTGCACGAAGTAGGCGCCGTTATGCCCAGCGACACGGCTCACCAGTCCCGTGCCGATGCCCAGCTCGGCGACGCGGGCCACGAGCAGATCGCCGAGCTCATCGGCGGCGACTCTTGTCAGCAGCCCCACCTGGGCCCCAGCGGCCGCAGCCGCCGCGGCGGCGTTCAACGCGTCGCCGGAGAAGCCCAGGCGCAGCGAGCCGCCGTCGCGGAACGGCTCGGCACTCGACAGCTCGATCAGCACCTCGCCGATCACGACCACGTCGTACGTCTCGCTCACCGCCCGGTCTGTACCCACACGTATGGAGGTCGAGGTTCGGGGTCATCTCCCTCGCCCGCAATCATCTACACGTAGTACAGCCGGTACTCGGGTGCGCGGCTACCCCGGGTGGTAGCCGCGCCTTAGCCGAGCGTCTAGTGGCCCACGGTGATCGGAGCCGAAAGCGGGAGGTTGGCTGAGGAGTCGCCGACCCGCACGGTGTAGGTGCCCGGCACCATGTCCCACTGCTGTGCGCTGCTGTTCCAGATCGAGAACGCACGCTGGCCGACGTGGATGGCTATGTGCCGGGTCTGACCGGGTCGCAGCGTGACCTTCTGGAAACCTCGGAGCTGGATCGACGGCTCACCGGCCTGCGCTGGGTCGGACAAGTAGACCTGCGCTACCTCCGCGCCGGTTCGCGACCCGGTATTCGTCACGTCGACTCCCACGGTCACCTGCCCGGCCGGTGTCTGGGTCGGCGAGACGGTCAGGTCATTGAATGCGAACGTGGTGTACGACAGCCCGTAGCCGAACGGGAATAGCGGCTGGATGCCCTGCGTGGAATACCACCGGTAGCCGATCTGCAGGCCCTCGTTGTAGTAGACGGTCGGGGCGCCGTTGACGGTGATGCCGGGGTAGCGGTCCGGCGTGCTGGTCGGGGTGTCAGCGGCGCTCTTGGGGTAGGTCACCGGCAGCTTGCCGGAGGGATTCTCCTGCCCGAACAGCAGCCGCGCGACGATGTTGCCGTCCTCCTCACCCGGGAACCACGCTTCGAGCAGGGCCGGCACCTGGTTGACCCACGGCATGAGCACGGGGTCGCCGTCCTTCAGCACCACCACTGTGTGCGGGTTCGCGGCGGCGACGGCCGAGATGAGCGCGTCTTGGTTGTTCGGCAGCGACAGGTTGGGCCGGTCGCTGCCCTCGCTGGTTATGACACCGCCCATCACGATCGTGACGTCGGCGTTGGCCGCGGCCTGCGTGGCCTGCGCGAGGTTGCTGTTGTCGTTCGCCACGATGACCTGGTTAACCGTCGCGGACGAGCCAAGCTGTTGCAACGTGTTCTGCAGGCCCTGAAGCGGACTCACGGTGTACAGCGGGGTCACCTTGGAACTGCCGCCGCCTCCGACTACCGCAGCGCCGGCGTAGCTTTGCTGGCCGATCAGCGCGATCGACTTGATCTTTGAAGCATCCAGCGGGAGCAGCGATGCGTCGTTCTTCAACAGCACCGAACTCTGCTCGCCGACCGAGCGCGCTACCGCGCCGTTGGCGGCAGCGTCGATGGTTCCGTGGGTGATCGGGCGGTCGAAGATGCCCTCCTTGAACATCTCCATGTAGCGACGTTCGAGTGCCCGGTTGATCGTGTCGATCGAGAGGCTGCCGTCGGCGAGCGCCGCCTCGATGTTGGCGGGCGTGTACCACACGCCGGTGCTCATCTCGAAGTCCTCGCCCGCGTTCAGGGACGTCGCCGTGGAGTGTGTGGCGCCGAAGTCGGACTGGACGTAGCCCG
>JBPYES010000031.1:0-12788 GCA_051984825.1 Jatrophihabitantaceae bacterium | reverse complement strand
AAAACGCCGGCGGCCGGCTCCACTGCCCGTCCGGTGGATCCCAGACCACGAGTCCGTCCGCCGTCGGCTGGTACGCCGTCGCCAATCGCTCGACGGCCTTGGTATGAAAGCCGGTGTCGCGCATGCCAAGTGGCTCGAAGATCCGGGTGCGCAGCACCTCGTCGAACGGCGTCCCGGCGGCTCGCGCGCACAGCACGCTCAACACGAGCGCGCCGGTGTTGTAGAGCCACTGCTCACCAGGTTGCGCAACCAAGGGCAGCTCACCGAACTTGGCGATCCAGGTATCAGGGTCGTCGAAAGCGTCCGGCTGCGGCGGGCCGATCGTGGCAAGTCTGGCCTGCGCCACCGCCGCCAAAACCGGCCATGGCTCGGGTGCCGTGAACATCGCCAGTGCCATCCCGAACCCGAACGTGAAGTTCAGCAACTCCCGCACGGTCACCGGTCCCTCGGCGGGCACCGTGTCGTCGAGCGGGCCGTCCATCCGGCGCAGCACGCGGCGGTTCGCGAGTTCCGGCAGCAATCGGTCGACGGGTTCATCCAGCTCGAGCAGGCCCTCGCGTACCAGGGCCAGCGTTGCGGCCGCCGTGATCGGCTTCGTCGTCGATGCGATCCGGAACAGCGACGCCCGCTCGACCGGCCTGCCGCCGATCGCGAGCGTCCCGAGCGCCTCGACGTACACGTCGTCGCCCTGCGCCACCAGCGCGACCAGGCCCGGCACCTTGTCGTCACCCACGTGCGATGCGGCGACCGCCCCGAACCGCTCCAGCTCGTCCTTTTTAAGCCCCATGCCCACAACGTAAACGACGGCTGCGCAGAGAACATGCGGCGTCCAGGGTCGCAATGCGAGACTTTGCCCGCAGAGAAGGTCAGACGAGGCGGGGAGCATGCCAACCGACGAGATCGCGATCCACCGTTGACCAGCCTGCCTGAGCACGTCCGGCCGATGCTCGCGACGCTTGGCAAGCTACCGACAGACGACGCCAACTGGTCGTACGAGATGAAGTGGGACGGGGTACGAGCGCTCACCTACATCCAGGGTGGGCGCGCGCGATTCACGTCGCGCAACGACATCGACGTGACGGTGAGCTATCCGGAATTGCACAGCCTCGCTGAGCAACTTGGTGAGACCCAGGCATTGCTCGACGGGGAAATCGTCAGCTTCGACGATGCCGGCCGGCCGAGCTTCAAGCGGCTGCAGCACCGCATGCACGTTGCGCCGGCGGCGACGGCGCGCAGCCTCGCCGAGAGCGTCCCGGCGGTGTACCTGATCTTCGACCTGCTGCATCTGGACGGCCACAATCTGTTCGACCTGCCCTACACGAAGCGCCGTGAGCTGCTCGAGGGGCTCGATCTGAACGGTGATTCGTGGCAGACACCGCCTGCGTTTACGGGCGACGGCGTGCATGCGGTCGAGGCCAGTAAGCAGCAACAGTTGGAAGGCGTCATGGCGAAGCGTTCCAACTCCCGGTACCTGCCGGGGCGGCGCTCGCCGGACTGGGTGAAGGTCAAGAACTTCCATACCCAAGAGGTCGTCGTCGGCGGATGGAGCCCGGGCAAGGGGCGCCGCGAGGGCACAGTCGGCGCGCTGCTGCTCGGAGTGCCGGCGGCCGACGGGCTGCGCTACGTGGGGCAGGTCGGTACGGGTTTCACAGACGAGATGCTGCGCGATCTGGACGGACGGCTGCACGGCATCGCTCGCAAGACCTCGCCGTTCTCGCCGGACGTCCCGCGGGCCGACGCGCGCGACGCGCAGTGGGTGACGCCCCAGCTTGTCGGCGAGGTCGCCTTCAGTGAGTGGACGGGCGACACCCGGTTGCGGCATCCCTCGTGGCGCGGTCTACGTCCGGACAAGAGCGCCGACGAGGTGGTATTCGAGACCTAACCGACAGGGGGCGGAATCTCGAGATGCCCATTGCGTGACGCGATAACGCCGGCCTGGAATCGGGAGGTGGCGCCCACCTGCGCCATGTAGTCGGCGATGTGCCGCCGGCAGGTCCGCACCGAGATCGACAGGCGGCGGGAGATCGCCTCGTCCTTCTCGCCGTCGGCCATCAAGCGCAGGATCGCCAGCCGTGTCTCGTCGACCTCCGGCTCGGGATGCTGGTGGTCGAGCACCTCGTCGAGCGGCGATGCCTCCGCCCACAGCTGCTCGAACGTCGCCACGAGCCACGTGACCACACGCGGCTCCCGCACAACCGCGAACTGAGTCAGTCCGGGATCACCGGACGGGGTGGGCAACAGCGCGACTTCGCGGTCGATGATGAGGCTGCGTCCGGGCACTGCCGGCGCGAGCCGAATGCGTGCGCCGTTCTCGGCGAGTTCGCGCAGGTAAGCACGGGTGGCACGGTCACGCAGGGCCACGTGCTGATACAGCGCCCGAGTGGCAACGCCGCGACCCAGCGAATAGAGGTTGGCGGTGCGGGTGCGCGGATCGATGCGGGCGGGGCCCCGGCCCGGCGCGACTGAGAGCACCTCTTCCTGGCAGTGCTCCGCGAAGTACATGAGGACGTTGCGCGCCGCCTCCGGATCGGTGACCACCTCGACGCTCGGCTGTGGGTTCTGCTCGCGGATCGCGCGGGACCAGTCGGGCATTACCTGCCGGATCGCGGCACGACGGGACTCGACGGCGACCCGGCGTGCGCTGAGCTCGAGTTCCTCGGCACCCAGACTCGCCATCTCGGCGAGTGACGGGTTCACGGCGCTGAAGCGTGCCCCGTCATCACTGGTGATCAGGCCGATCTCGACCAGTGTCGCTGCCGGTTTGTCGAGCTCGTCGGTGCCCACGCCGACCATGGGGGCGACGTCACTGAGCGTGCTGCCCGGCTCGTTCAGCAACGCTCGGTACAGCTCGACGTCAAGATTGCCGAGTTCGCCCTCTTCGGTCATGTGGCCATCCGCATCGCAGTAGGTGACAGGCAGCTAGCTGCCAGTCGGAGTGTTTGTGTTTGCGCATGTGTGCGACCGATCCTATGGGTGGCGTGGCGTCTGCCAGAGCCCGTAGGGGAGTTTGGTTGGGACGACGCGGTCCCAAGTCGGGTGAAAGGGGTCAATTTGATTACACCACGCATGCGTCGGCTAGCGCTGGCCGTCCTGGCGGGGGTGTTCTTCGGGCTGATCGGGACTGCGGTGACGTCGGCTAACGCTGACACGCCGGCGCCCGCGCAGTCTGCGACGGCGCAGCCGCTTCTCGACTGGTGGTAAGGAGCGCCGGTCGGCGATAACTGAATGGACGTTGCGGTCGTAGTCCTGGCGACCGCGACAGCAGGGCACGGCCTTGTTCGGCTGGTTGGATTGGCATCGCGTCCGTCGGTGATGCCGATCTGGCATTTCCGGACGAGGCCGAAGGCCGCCGTGGTGGGACTCGCGGTCGCTTGAGAACCGTCGTCCCTTACCCCCCGGAGGATCACGGAGTACTCGTGTCCGTGAGTGAACCCCCACGGCGGCCGTTGCCTCTGTGTATCCCGGACCGGCGCTCTCCGAGCGCCGGTCCGTTGGTATGCCGGGATCGCGGCGACCACTAGCGCGAGCCCGCCACGACAGTCAGAGGTCGCCAAGTGCGGTGACCGGTGATTCCACGCAGTCGGCGACAAAACGCAGGAACCCGCCCGCCACGGCACCGTCGCAGGCGCGGTGATCGAAGGCGAGCGTGAGCTGCGAGACCTTGCGAACGGCGAGTTGCCCGCCTACCGCCCAGGGTCGGTCGATGATGCGGCCCATGCCGAGGATGGCCACCTCCGGATGGTTGATGATCGCAGCGGAGCCGTCTACGCCGAACACGCCGTAGTTGTTCACCGTGAACGTCCCACCTCGTAGTGTGACCGGGGCGATCGCCCCCGAGCGGGCATCGGCGGCTTGCGCGCCAATCGCCCCGGCCAGCTCTCGGGTGGACATCGCGTGCGCATTCTTCACGACCGGCACGATCAGTCCGTGATCTGTCTGCGCGGCGAATCCGAGGTGAACCTCGTCGAGCAGCACCAGGGCGTCGCCCTCAACCCGGGCGTTGAGCTCCGGGAATCGTCGCAGTCCCAGTACGGCAAAACGGGCCAGTAGTGCGACCAGGCTCACCGGCTCGTCCGGGCGGGCCACGTTCAGCGCTGCGCGTGCCTCGAGGAGCCCGGTGGCGTCAACATCGACCCAAACGGTCGCTTCAGGGATCTCCCGCCGTGACCGGGTGTACAGCTCAGCTGCTGATTTGCGCGCGAGGCTCATCGGTACGCGCTTCGCCGAGAGGGCGGCCTCGACGTCGCGGCGAAGCACGGTGCCGTGCGGACCGCTGCCAGCGAGGCGGGCAACGTCAATGTCGTGCTCGCGGGCGAGTCGCCGCACCAGCGGGGAGATGACCGGGCGGTTTCCGCCGGCGGCGTCCGGCGTCGGGGTCGCAGGCGCGGTTGTGGTCGCCCGGGAGCGGCGCTGGCGCCGCGTCTGGGTGGAGGTGCCGTACCCCACGAGCACACGGCCGGATTCGGCAGCGGGAGCGCTCGCGAGACCCGGCTCAGCGAATGCGCCCTGCTGTTGCGTGACGGTGAGCAGCGCAAAGCCGACTGGAACGGTGTCCCCGGCCTCGGCGTGCAGCGCCGCGATCACCCCGGCGAAGGGCGCCGGCACCTCGACACGCGCCTTCGCGGTCTCCACCTCGACCACCGGCTGGTCGACCCGGACCGGGTCGCCTACACCCACCAGCCACTCGACAACGGTCGCTTCGGTGAGGCCTTCGCCAAGATCGGGTAATGCGAATACGGTGTCAGGCATCGGGCAGCACCACTGTGTCGTCCCACTGCAGCCGCTCGATCGCGTCCAGGATGCGATCGACGTTCGGCAGGTAGTGCTCCTCCAACATGGGCGGCGGATACGGGATGTCGAAGCCGGTCACCCGAGCAACCGGCGCGTGCAGGTAGTGGAAGCACTGTTCCGTCACCCGGGCCGACACCTCGGCGCCGTACCCGAGAAAGGCCGGGGCCTCGTGCACCACCACGGCCCGGCCGGTGCGCCGCACCGACGCGCACACCGTCGCGTCGTCGAACGGCGCGAGCGAGCGTAGGTCGATCACCTCGACACTGACGTCGGCCGCGGCGGCACTTTCCAGCGCGGTAGGCACCGTGGGGCCGTACGCGATCAGGGTGACGTCCGTGCCGGGGCGCCGCACTACGGCGGTGTCGAGTGGCGTCCCGGTCGTCAGGGGCGACGGATCCTTCGCCCAGTAAAGGCGTTTCGGCTCGAAGAAGATCACCGGATCGGGGCATTCGATTGCTGCGCGCAGCAAGGCGTATGCGTCGGATGGCGTCCCGGGCGTCACAACCCGCAGGCCGGGCGTATGCGCGAAGTACGCCTCGGACGAGTCGCTGTGGTGCTCGACGCCGCCGATGCCCCCGCCGTATGGGATGCGGATGACCACGGGCAGTTCCACACGTCCGCGAGTGCGGTTGTGCAGTTTCGCAAGGTGGCTGGTGATCTGCTCGAATGCCGGATACGCGAACGCGTCGAACTGCATTTCGACGACCGGGCGCAGGCCGTTCATCGCCATGCCGATCGCGGTGCCGACGATGCCGGCCTCGGCCAGCGGGGTGTCGAAGACGCGGCCCTCTCCGAACCGCGCGGCCAGCCCGTCGGTCACGCGGAACACGCCGCCCAATGTGCCGACGTCCTCTCCGAAAACGAGCACGCGATCGTCGGAGGCGAGCGCATCGGCCAGGGCGCGGTTGAGCGCCCGTGCCATGGTCACCGGCTCGGCGGCAACAGTGGTCATCGATCGACCTTCGCGGCTTGCCGGCGCAATGCCGCCGTAGGCGTCGCGTACACGTGCTCGAACAGCGCCGCCGGATCGAGCGTCGGCTCAGCGTTCATGCGATCCCGCAAGGACGACGCGAATGCCTCCGCCTCATCGGCAATCCGGGTACGCGTGCCCGGATCGAGCACCGACCTCGTGGTGAGGTAGCGGTCCAGGCGGTCGATCGGGTCGCGGGCGAGCCAGGCCAGCACCTCGTCCTCGCCGCGGTAGCGGCCCGCGTCGTCCGCGTTGGTGTGCGCCTCGATGCGGTATGTGCGGGCCTCTATCAGGGTCGGTCCCTCGCCGGCCCGCGCCGCCTCGAGCGCCGACTGCACAGCCGCGTACACCATCGCCGGGTCGTTGCCGTCGACCAGCAGTGACGCGACCCCGTAGCCGACTCCCTTGTGCGCCAGCGACGGCGCCGCGCTCTGCTTCGACATCGGCACGCTGATCGCGTAGCCGTTGTTCTGGACGAGGAACACCACCGGCGCGCGCCACACCGCGGCGAAGTTCAGCGCCTCGTGCGTGTCGCCTTCACTCGTCGCACCGTCGCCGACGAAGACAAGTGCGACGGTGTCCTCGCCCTTGATCGCGGCCGCGCGGGCCAGGCCCACGGCGTGCAGCGTGTTCGTGGCGAGGGGCGTGCACTGCGGCGCGACGTGGTGCACGTACGGGTCGTAGCCGAGATGCCAGTCGCCGCGCAACAGGCTGAGCGTTTCGACCGGATCGACGCCGCGCGCGACGAGCGCCACGCAGTCGCGATAGGTCGGAAACAGCCAGTCCTGAGCCTGCAGCGCGGCGACGGCGCCTACCTCGCAGGCCTCCTGCCCGTGTGAGGACGGGTAGACAGCGAGCCGGCCCTGCTTGGTCAATGCCGTCGCCTGCGCGTCGAAGCGGCGCCCGATCACCATGCGCCGGTAGACATCGAGCAGCACCCGATCGTCCGGCATGTGGCCGTCCGGCACCGCTTCTCCGGACGGCGTGATGAGCTGGAGCGGTTCGGCACCGGGCAGCAGGTCGCGGCTCAGCTTCTGGCGCGGCGTTGCGACAGTGGACATGCGCCGATTGTTCGTCCCCGCTTGCCATTCCTCCAGAATCAGCCGCTGAGTCGAGACGTTTGGCCACGAGACAGCTATTGTCGAGCCACATGACTGGATGGACGGGCGAGAACCGTCCCGCTGATGGACGATCGGCCACCCTCGACGAGACGGATCGGCGCATCATCGCCGAGCTGCGCGCCGACGGCCGGTCGTCGATGCGCGCGCTCGCCGCGAAGCTGCACATCTCCCGGGCCGGCGCCTACGCGCGCGTCGAGCGGCTGCAGCGCCAGGGCGTCATCACCGGGTACACGGCGGTGGTCGACCCGGAGCGGTACGGGTTCGACATCTCGGCATACGTCCACCTCAAGATCAGCCAACACTCGTGGAAGGACGTGCGGCGTCGTATCGCCGAGATTCCCGAGGTCTGGCACGGCGCGCTCGTCTCGGGCGATAACGACCTGGTGCTGCTGGTCCGCACCCATGACGCGGCAAGCCTGCGGGATTTGGTGCTGAACACGTTCCAGGCAATGCCGGACGTGATCTCGACGCAGACGGTCTTCATACTGGACGAGATGCAACGCGCTTTGTAGGGACGAGAAACGTGGACCGCGACGAGCCACCGCTTGTCGTCCCGGCGACAGGTGAAGCCGAAGGCGACGACGAACTCATCGCCGCCGGTCCGCGGCTGCCCCGCTGGCTCGTCCTGGCGACAGTTGGCGTGATCGCCGCCGCCGGGCTCACCTCCCTCGCCTTGAAAGGCGGCCGGCATCACGTCGCTGCGCCCACCCCGGCCCCACCCCCGAGCGTGACGAGTCCGGCGCCGCAGACGCTTGCCAGCTTGTCCGTTCAGGATTTCGCGATAAACCAGGGCGGCGAGCTGTACGTTCTGACGTCGCCGCCGGAGAAGCTTGTCGCTGTCGACCGGGACCTGAAGATCCGCGGCGAGACGTCCGCGCCGGTCGGCGCGCAGCTCGTGATTGCCAACTCGACGAGCGACCTCGTCTGGGTGGTCGTGCCGCAGGACCACAACAGCGAGGTGTTCGTCTACGCCGGCTCGACGATGGCCGCCATCGGGCAGCTCCACGTATCGGCCACCGTCGTGGCCGCGGACGCGCTCGACAATCAGCTCTGGATGGCCACTGACCGAGGCATATACCGCAGCTGGCCTGGGACGGAGGCGACCCGGGTACCTGGATACACCGGCCCGGTGCGGGCGATTGCTGCCGACCCGTCGCGGTTCCGGCTGCTCGCCGTATCGCGGTCCTCCGACCTGATCACGGTGGATGAGCACGGTGACCAGAGCGCCCACAAGGTGCGCCGGCTGACCACCGTGCTGCCGCACTCGATCGCGGTAACGGACGGCGGCATCTGGCTGGTGGGCTTCGGACAGCCGGGCGGATCGCGCGTGGGCCGTCTCGACCCGCAAACGTTGCGTGTCTCTCTCGTCAATCCCCCGGACTTTCAAGCACAGCGCGGCGCGCTCGGATGGTCCGGCGGGTCGGTGTTCTGGATCAGGTACGCGGACACCGGCTCGCTGGTCTGCGTGGACGGTCGCACCGGGCAGGTGTCGGACACCTACCTGGAGACCGACACCCCGGTCGTGTCCGTGCCCGGCGTCGTCTACGCGATGCGCGGCACCGGCGTCGTCCGTCTGCCGTCGCCGAAGGCATGTCCTGGATAAGCCGCTATGGACGGCCGGGCTCCGCGGCGAGACAGTTATGGCGAGGAAGGGAGGTATCCACATGACTACTCACCGTCCGACCGTGCCTCCGACCGTGCACCCGCAGCTTGCCGAGCTTCCCGGGTCGATGCTTACCGCTACCGCCTCGAGGGCACTCGCGGCACTCCGCTTCGCCATGGCGTTCGTGTTCTTGTGGTCGTTCTTCGACAAGACGTTCGGCTGGCACTACAGCACCGGCGCCAGCCCTAAGTCGAAGTCGTGGATCGACGGCGGCTCGCCTACCAAAGGCTTCCTCAGCAACGTTCAGGTCGGTCCGTTCCAGTCCTGGTTCCGCTCGATCGCCGGCGCTACCTGGGCCGACTGGTTGTTCATGCTGGGTTTGCTCGGTATCGGCTTGACCCTGCTTCTCGGACTCGGGATGCGCCTCGGCGCGCTCGCCGGTGTGGTGCTCATGGGGTTCATGTGGTTCTCGGAGTTTCCGCCCGCACAGCACGACTCAACTGGCGCGCTGACCGGGTCGAGCAACCCCGTCGTCGACTACCACTTCATCTATGCATTGGTGATGATCGTGCTGGCGGTCACCTACGCCGGTAACACGTGGGGATTGGGCAAGTACTGGGCGAGGATCCCGTTCGTCAACAAGAACCGCTGGCTGTTGTGAGCCGAGCTAGATGGCCTTCGCGATGATCGCCTTCGCCTCGTCCTGTATTTGCGCGAGGTGCTCTGGGCCACGGAACGACTCTGCATAGAGCTTGTACACGTCCTCCGTGCCCGACGGACGCGCCGCGAACCATCCGGACTCGCTCACCACCTTCAGCCCACCGATCGGCGCCTGGTTGCCCGGCGCCGTGGTGAGTGTTGCCGTGATCTTCTCGCCGGCCAGCTCGGTGGCATCGAGGCGATCGAGCCGGGCCAGCGCTGCCTTCTGCTCCCGATTCGCCGGCGCATCGATGCGCGCGTACACCGGATCGCCGTACCGGTCGGTGAGCTGGTGGTATCGCTCGGACGGGGTCCGGCCCGTGGTGGCCGTCATTTCCGATGCCAGCAGCGCCAGGATGATGCCGTCCTTGTCAGTCGTCCACGGCGAGCCGTCCCGGCACAGGAATGACGCCCCGGCGCTCTCCTCGCCGCCGAAGGCGACGTCGCCGGCGAGCAGTCCGGGCACGAACCACTTGAAGCCGACGGGTACCTCGAACAAGCGCCGCCCGAGACCCGCCGTGACCCGGTCGATCAGCGCGGAGCTGACGAGCGTCTTGCCCACCGCGGCGGTGGGCGACCACGACGGTCGGTGCTTGAACAGGTAGTCGATCGCGGTGGCCAGGTAGTGATTGGGATTCATCAAGCCGGCGTCGGCGGTGACGATGCCGTGCCGGTCGGCGTCCGTGTCGTTGCCGGTCGCGATCGTGAACTCGCCCTGCCGCGCAATCAGCGAGGCCATCGCGTACGGCGACGAACAGTCCATTCGGATCTTGCCGTCCCAGTCGAGGGTCATGAACCGGAACGTCGGGTCAACCAGCGGGTTCACCACGGTGAGGTCCAGCCCGTATCGCGAGGCGATCTCCGCCCAGTACGCAACGCTGGCGCCGCCGAGCGGGTCGGCGCCGATGCTTGTGCCGCGGATGGTCTCCATGTCGACGACGGTCGGCAGCTCGGCTACATACTCGTCCAGGAAGTCGTACTTCTCGGCGGTGGGCCGCGACGTCTGCAGCACGCCGGAAAGACGCGCGGCCAGCAGCGCGTTGGCACGGTCTTGGATCCAGCCCGTGACCTCCGTGCCGGCCGGTCCGCCATCGGGCGGGTTGTACTTGAAGCCTCCGTCGGGCGGGGGATTGTGCGATGGCGTCACGACCACCCCGTCCGAGCCGGGATGGGCCAAGATCGCGCGCGACACCGCGGGCGTCGGCGTGTAGCCGCCCCGCGCATCGACGAGCACGGTGACGTCGTTCGCGGCGAGGACCTCGAGTGCGCTGGCTCGGGCCGGCTCGGACAGTGCGTGCGTGTCGGCGCCCAGGAACAGCGGACCGGTGATGTCGTGCGCAGCACGGTAGTCACAGATCGCCTGGCTGGTCGCGAGGATGTGATCCTCGTTGAACGTCGCGGTGAACGACGAGCCGCGGTGTCCCGACGTGCCGAACGCGACGCGCTGCTCTGGGAACGCCGGATCGGGATGGATCGTGTAGTACGCGGTGACGAGCTTTGCGACGTCGACGAGGTCGGCGGGCGTGGCCGGGGTACCAGCGCGGGGATCGTTCATGTGTTGATGGCATCACGAGCGCCGCGCGAACTCCAGAGCTTCTGCGATGCCGGAGCTACTGACGCTGGCCGATCAGCCATTCTTCCCGGGTGATCGCGTATTCGACGTCGCCGTGTTCCGAGCCGGGAATCGGGTCATCGGCGCTCACCTGGAAGGTTCGGACGTACGTCAGCCCGAGGGACGCCATTGTCGCGCGCGACGCGGCATTGACCGTCATAGTCTCGGCGTAGATTCGCGCCGGCCCGAGGTCCTGGAAGCCGTGCCCGATCAGCTCTCGCGCGCCCTTCGCTCGCCAGGCCACGCCGCCAGTAGCGGCGCAGCAGCCGGTAGCCGAGTTCGGCCTGGCCTTTGCGCGGCTCGACGTCGAGGCGCTCAGGGGGTTCGAGAATCCACCACCCGACGAACGCTCCGTCGATGAACCCGGACCAGAAGCCGAGTCCCGGGACAAGCGCGGCGACCGCGAGCCGCTCCCGGTGGAGTTGCTCGACCTCGCTGCGAGTACGAGCCTTGCCGTTGCCGAGGTAACGCATCACCTCGGGATCCGAGTCGAGCTCGATCTCGTATTCGAGGTGCTCGTCCGACAGTGGCGCGAGCGTGATGCGCGGCGAATGCAGCGTGGCTTGATGCATCGGCTAGTTCGAGTTCGTCAGCACGGCCTGGATCTGGGTCACGTGAGCGACGAAGCGGCCGGCGTCGTCGGACAGGTCGGTGCGCACGGCGATCGTGGTGCGCCCGACGTGCAACGGCGTCGATCTGGCGGTCACCGCGCCGGAGCGCACCGCCCCGGTGAACACGGTGCTGGACGAGATCGTCGAGGTGCGTGCACCGTCGGGAAGATTGAGGAAGGCGCAGACGGCTCCGGTGCTGTCCGCCAGGGTCATGATCGCGCCTCCGTGCAGCACACCGCCGGCGGTCGTGCGGTCGGCTGACCAGGCGAGCCGGCCGACGACTTCGTCCTTGCGCGCGGTTATCAGCTCGACGCCGGCGGCTCGCGCGAACGGCATAAAGGTGAGCATGTCATCCGGACTCATGCCCGTAACTTAGAGCCATGGCACTCGTCGTAGGCGTCGACTCGTCCACCCAGGCCTGCAAGGTCGTCGTGCGCGACGCGACGACCGGCGCGCTCACCAGGCAGGGACGCGCGCCGCATCCGGACGGCACCGAGGTCGACCCCGCCGCCTGGTGGGTCGCGTTACAGGCGGCGATCCGGGATGCGGGTGGCCTGGACGACGTGGCCGCGATCTCCGTCGCGGGGCAGCAGCACGGCATGGTGTGCCTGGACGAGACCGGCGCGGTGATCCGGAAGGCCCTGCTGTGGAACGACACCCGCTCGGCGGGTGCGGCCGCCGACCTGACCGCTGAGCTCGGCGGACCGGCCGCGTGGGCGGACGCGGTCGGGCTGGTGCCGGTCGCGTCGTTCACGGTGACGAAGCTGCGGTGGCTGGCCGACCACGAGCCGCAGCATGCCGCCCGCACGGCCGCGGTATGCCTGCCGCACGACTGGCTGACCCAGCGGCTCGGAGCCGAGCTCGCCACCGATCGCAGCGACGCCAGCGGCACCGGCTACTGGTCGCCGGCGACTGGCGAATATCGGCCTGATCTGCTGGGCCGCGCGCTCGGCCATGACGCTGCTGTACCGCGGGTCCTCAAGGCGGACGAGCCGGCGGGTCACGCACCCCAGGGCGCGCTGCTCGGGCCGGGGGCCGGCGACAACGCCGCCGCGGCGCTGGGTCTCGACGCCCGCCCCGGTGACGTGATCGTCTCGGTTGGGACGTCCGGCACGGTGTTCGCGACGAGCGCCACACCGACCGCCGATGCCAGTGGCATTGTCGCAGGGTTCGCGTCTGCCACGGGCGACTTCCTGCCGCTCATCGCCACGCTGAACGCCGCGCGCGTGCTGGACGCCGTCGCGTCGATCCTCGGGGTCGACCACGTGCGGCTGGCTGAGCTGGCGCTGCAAGCCCCGCCCGGCGCCGGGGGGCTGGCCCTCGTCCCGTATCTCGAAGGCGAGCGCACGCCGGACCGCCCCGACTCGACCGGCGCCCTGCA
>JBPYES010000030.1:0-2826 GCA_051984825.1 Jatrophihabitantaceae bacterium | reverse complement strand
GACCTGTATGTCGCCACGCAGTGGCTGCACGTCGACCAGCGGCAGGTCTGCCAGGCGCTGGGCCTGCCGCCGGAGAAGGTACGGCTCACCCTGGCCGGTGTAGGCGGCGCGTTCGGTGGCCGCGAGGACCTCTCGATGCACGTCCACGCATGTCTGCTCGCCATGCACACCGGCAAGCCGGTGAAGATGGTCTACAGCCGCGAGGAGTCGTTCTTCGGCCACGTCCACCGGCACCCGGCGGCGATGCGTTACGAGTACGGCGCCGACGAGGAGGGCCGGCTGCGCTACGGCAAGGCCGAGATCATCTTGGACGGCGGCGCCTACGCGTCGTCGACGGCCGCGGTCGTCGCCAACGCCGGCTCGATGGGGCTGGGCCCGTATCGCTTCCCGAGCGTCGAGGTCGACTGCTACGGCGTCTACACCAACAACCCGCCGTGCGGCGCGATGCGCGGATTCGGCTGCGTCCAGGCGGCCTTCGCCTACGAGGCGTTGATGGACGAACTAGCCGATCGGGTCGGCAAGGACCGCGTCGAAATCCGGCAGCTGAACGGTTTGCGGGAAGGCGACGAGAACATCACCGGACAGGTGATCGATTCGGCGGCGCCGGTTGCCGAACTGCTGGCGCGGTTACGGGATCTGCCGATGCCGCCGCCCCCGGACGAGCGCCCCGACCTGCGCGACCTGCCCGGCGGCGTCGCGAACACCACGCACGGCGAAGGCGTCGTGCGCGGTGTCGGCTACGCCGTCACGTACAAGAACGTCGGATTCTCCGAAGGCTTCGACGATTACTCTACGGCCCGCGTGCGCATCGAGATCACAGCCGGCGAGCCGGTGGTTACCGTGCACACCGCGGCGGCAGAGGTGGGTCAGGGTCTGATCACCGTCGAACAGCAGATCTGCCGCACCGAACTCGGCGTCGACCACGTGGTCGTGCACGCCAAGGACACGCAGGTCGGCTCCGGCGGCTCGACCTCGGCTTCGCGGCAGACCTACGTCACCGGCGGCGCCGTCAAAGCCGCCTGCGAGGCGGTGCGCCACAAGATCCTCGAACGGGCGGCCGCAACGACCGGGTTGCCGCTCACCCAGCTGCGGTTGGACGGCGGCAAGGTCGCCGCCGCCGCCGGCGAGGCGGTGAGCGCGCTCGCCGAGCTGCTCGGCACCGATGTTGTGGAGGAGACGGTCGAGTGGCGGCATCGGCCGACGCGGCGCCTCGACCCGGCCACCGGGCAGGGCAACGCGCACGTCCAGTACGCGTTCTCCGCACACCGCGCGGTCGTCGATGTCGACACCGAGCTCGGACTGGTAAAGGTCGTCGCGCTCGACACCGCGCAGGACGTCGGCAAGGCGATCAACCCGGCCGCGGTGATCGGCCAGATCCAGGGCGGCACCGCGCAGGGCATGGGCCTGGCGCTGATGGAGGAAATCGTCATCGAGGACGGCAAGATCCGGAACCCGTCGTTCACCGACTATCTGATCCCCACCATCCTCGACATGCCGCCGATGAAGATCGAGATCCTCGAATACGCTGACCCGCACGCGCCGTACGGCGTCCGCGGGGTGGGGGAGCCCTCGACGATCTCATCCGGTCCGGCCGTTGCGGCGGCGATCCGGCAGGCCACCGGCCGCGCGTTGCGCCGCGTCCCCATCCGTCCCGAACACATCACCCGAACGGGCTGAGCGAGTGATCATCGCAGGCACGAAGTGCCGAGGAGCGGAGCGAGCAAGCGATGAGCGCTCACGCGAAGAGCAGGAGGTCTAGTGCCGCGCATGTTCCTCAACGGCACCGCGATGTCCGGCGGGGCTGATCACCACCTGGTAGGCGAGGCGATCCTCGTGGGGGCCGTGCGGACAGCGGCCCGATACCGGTTCCATTCGGTGGACGACCGCTACCCGGCGCTCGAGGACGTCGGCGCCGGTGGCGCGTCCGTCGAGGGCGAGCTGTACGAGATCAGCTACGAGCAGCTGCGTGATGTGCTGCTCCCCGGCGAGCCGGACGGGCTGGAGCTCGGCGTCATCGAGCTGGCCGACGGCAGCGGCTCGCTCGCTATGGTGCTGCGCCGGCCGCGCCCGTCGCTGCCGACGAAGGACATCAGCGCGCTCGGGTCGTGGCGCGCGTACCGGCAGGCGCCGTCGTGATCATCAGCGCCCAGCGCGCTGTGGTCGACGGTGCGATCCGGCCGTGCGTCGTCGAGGTTCGCACCGGTGTCATCGCCGGGCTGTCCGACCGTCTGCCGGCAGGGGCGCGGGATGTCGTCGAGCTCGCGGCCGACGAGGTGCTGCTGCCCGGACTAGTCGACACGCACGTCCACGTCAACGAGCCCGGTCGCACGGAGTGGGAGGGGTTCGCGTCCGCCACGTGGGCGGCAGCAGCCGGTGGCGTGACGACGCTGATCGACATGCCGCTGAACAGCGTGCCGCCCACCGTCGACGTGCCATCGCTCTTGGCGAAGCGAGCGGCAGCCGAGGGGCAGTGCCACGTCGACGTCGGCTTCTGGGGCGGCGCGGTTCCGGCCAGCCTCGGTCACCTTCGGGTGTTGTACGACGAGGGCGTGTTCGGCTTCAAGGCGTTCCTCGTCCACTCGGGCGTCGATGAGTTCCCGCCGCTGTCCGACGCGCAGCTCCACGACGCGATGAAGGAGATCGCCGACTTCGACGGTCTGCTCATCGTGCACGCCGAGGACCCCGCATCGACAGGCGAGGCGCACGGCCGGGTGTACCGCGACTTCCTCGCGTCGCGGCCGTCGGAGGGAGAGGTCCGCGCGGTCGAGCGGGTGATCGACGGTGCGCGTGCAACGGGGCTGCGGGTCCACATATTGCACCTGGCGA
>JBPYES010000029.1:0-4048 GCA_051984825.1 Jatrophihabitantaceae bacterium | reverse complement strand
GTCGAGTGCGAGTGTTCTCCTGCCGTGACCACTCACCGCTAAAGTGTTCTCGGCGAGCCCGTACGCCACGACGTGGGCCTCCGGACGCAGGCCGTAGGGCGCGAACCGATCCAGGAAACGGTGATAGGTGCTCGGGCGCGCCGGCTCTGACGCGTTCATCAGTACGCGCACGGAACCGAGGTCGAGTTCTGTGAGTTCCTCAGGCGGGACCCGTTCCTCCGACAGGCAATACTCGAAGCCGAAGTTCGGAGCGGACGTGAATGTGCCCTGGAATCGGCTGAGCGTCTCCAACCACAACACCGGGCGCCGAAGGAAGTCCAACGGCGAGAAGCCGTACGTCGTTCCCCCAATGACGATCTGGAAGACGTAGTACCCGATCATCCCCATGTCATGGAACTGCGGCAGCCAGCAAACCCCGACCGGCTGGTGGTCGGTAGCCGCGTGGCAGTTGTGGATCACGTTACGGTGTGAGACAACCACCCCCTTCGGCACGCCCGTCGAACCGGATGTGTACTGCAGGAGCAGGATCTCCCCGGGGTCGTCCCGTACGTCGCCGCTCGCTACCCCCAACACCTGATCGGTCGCGATCCACCGGGTGTCCTGTGCGGTCCGCGTGCGTCCGTCAGTGGATCGGTCGCGCGTCGCCAACCCTGCCTGCCGCGACTCAAGAATCCTGCCGTCCGTCAGCACCACCGTCGCACCGCTGTCGCGGAGCACCGATTCCAGCCGCGCGGTGCCATGGTCAGACCCCCACGATCTGGGCGGCGAAACCGGAACCGGGATCGCGCCGATTCGCACACAAGCGACGAACGCAGCGACCATCTCCAGACCCGGGGAGTACACGAGTATCACCCGATCAGCCGGGCCGATGCCGACTTCGAAACGAAGATGCTCTGCTAAGAACCGGCTGCGCAGATCGAAGGAACGAAAGGTATGGGTCTCCTTCGGATTGCCTCGAATATCCAGGAAGGAGGCGAAGCACTTGTCCGGTTGAACAGCCACCCAATGATTCAGATAGTCGAGGATCGTGTTCATAACCGTCCGTCTGCGTCATCGACATGCGAGCATCCTGGCGTCGGCGACCCTATACCTGCCCCCTGGTCCGCGACTTGCCGACGACCACCGCACCGGCTGTGACCGTACTGGCCGGAACGGCCGCCGTCTGGCGGGCCGCCTGTGGCAATTGCTAGATGCTCAGCCATCTAGCGCGTCGAACGCCAAACCGCTCGATCCCTGACCGCGGCCGACGGAGGCCCGGTTGGCCGCCCATACGTACAACCGGCCGTCGTACCACCGTGCGGCGTGGTAGGAGCGGCGCACCACAACGCCTTCGCGCGGCACCTCCTCTTCGGGGATGAGCAGCCGCCCGGTCGGGTCGCCGACGTCGAGCAGACGTGCTTGCGCGGTGATGACGTGCGGCTGCCCGTCCAGGTCGAGAACCGCGCCGCGGGCGAGGCGAACCTCATCGCTGCCTTCGGCTACGCGGACGGGCAACAGCGGCACCCAATGGGCGGGCAGCGGGCTCGCGAGCCGGTACAGCGGCACGTCGCGGGGCGCAGGCGGGGGCGGGGCGAGATCGACGACATCTTTCGCGGTCTCCACGCCCACCTCGAGAGGCGACTCCAGTCGGCGCTCGATCGCCCAGGCGAGGTTGGCGGTCTCGTCGCGCAGCAGCATGATCTCCTCGAGTACCGGGCCTTCGAGCGGTCGCGCCAGCGTCGGCGGCAGGTAGAACAGGTTGGTGAGCGCGATACCGGTGGTGTCGCCCGAGCCGTCGCGCATCGCGTAGGAGAACATGCTCCACCCCTGGCTGGGGAGGTTCACATCGCCGACGGGACGAACGAGCGTCTGCACGCCGAAGGTGTCGGTGACGACCAAGGAGCGGGTCTCGACGAGCGATCCGACGGGCAGGTCGATCGGGAGGACGTACCAGTCGTTGCCGTAGCCGGTCAGTGTCTCGACCGTGAGCAGCTGCGGCAGGTCGGTGGCGCCGGGTTGCAGCGCACCGAGGTCGATCCGCGCATCCTCGAGTTCCCAGAACCGCGGGGCCGGCATCCCGTGGAAGGTGACCGGCGCCGGCACGACCGTTCGGGTCACGATCGTGCCGGGCTCGTCGTGACCGGTGCCCGTATTGATGTCGCCGTTGAAGTCGAAGGAGTACCAGTCGAGTGCGCCGTCGTCGTACTGGTAGGCGGTGAGGATGCGCTCACCGAAGACGTCGTCGCCCAGGCGCGTCGAGAGGGTGAACGTGTACTCGAGCCGGTCCGGTTGCCAGGCCTGGCCGGTCGGCGCGTTGAACAGCGAGGCGGACCATGCCAGCCAGGCCCGGGCGGCCTCCAGCACTTCGGCGGTGTCGGCGGGCGGGATGTGTAGCGCCGGGTCGAGGTGCGGGCTGGCGGGGTTGCCGAAGGAGGTGCGCAGCCGCCGCCCGTCGAGTGCTCGCCCGGCAACGAGGTCGGCGTACGCGGTGGTCTCGGCGTCGGCCGCGGCGCGCTGCTCGGCGGAGAGCGGCGGCACCGGGTAGGCGGCGGTGAACGCGTCGGAGTGGTCGCCCGAGGTGGCCTGTAGCCGGAGCAGCCGCAGGAAGTGCAGTCCGCCCTCGACGGCGAGCCGCAGTCCGTCCAGGCCGGCCGCGGTGGCGGACTGCGCAATTGGCTGAGCCTCCACCTGCATCTGCAGTGGGATCGAGTCGTCGTACGGGCCGGCCACGAGTTGCGTGTTCGGCGGGATGGGTCCGGCGACGTAGTGCGTCATCGGCTTGACGCGAGCCCGCCAGCGGGCGACGACCGGCGTGCCGGAGTCTTCGCCGAGGAACTCGCCGACCTGCCATTGCCTGGCGAGCAGCCACAGCGGGTCGTGCACCCGCGCCGCGTAGCCGGTGTCGATGTCCTCGCTGGCAGGCTGCGGCTCGAGGCGCGACCAGGTGGTGATCGATGGCATCGGCGGTTCCGTCCGGTCAGATCAGTAGGTTCAGGTCGCTGGAGACGGCATCGCCGGCGACATTGACAGCGAGGTAGGCGGCGGGCAGGTAATGCATCGCATCGGTCAGCCCGTCGGGAGGCGTCCCGCGAATGCGCATCAAATCGATGGTCTCCAGCAGCACCCGATTCAGCGTGCCGACCCGCCACGGCTCGCCGATCACCGGCGGAACAGCGAGCAGGATCGCCTGCGGCGCGGACGCGTCCGGTGGGTCGTACTGGAACGCGATGCCGGTGGTCTCGTTGCGGCTTGGCACGACCTCCGTCCACTCGTCGACTACCAGTCCGCACAAGGGCGCGGTCAGGTCCGACGGCGCAGCCGAGAGGATCAGCGAGACTGCGCCGTCGGTGGTGCCGTCGAGGCCGACCCAGCGCTGGCCGGGGACGTGCGGCACTTGCGCGACCGCAAGATCGAGCGTCTCGCCGGTGCGCAGCACCTCGGCCGCACGCAGCGCGCCGCCCATCCGCGCCAGCGGAGGGCGAACCCGTTCCATGCGTTGCACGAAGGTATATCCGGCGAGCGGGTCATCGCCGAGCAGCGACGCCACGTCCGCACGCGAGGCAATGACGTCTGCTGCGTTCGCGGCGGTGAACTGCGGCAGCGCCAGGAAGCCCGCGCCGAACACGGCCCGCGCCCGGTCCAGCAACTGGTCCCGCCGAGCTTCGTCGTCGACCGGCTCCGGGCGGGACACCGGCGCGAGCCGCCGGATGAGCTCCGGCAGGAGCGCGCGCGCCTGAACGTCGAGCGGCACCGCGGGTGCAGGCACCGCGCCCGTCACGCCGAAGGCGGCGACCTGCAGCATCGCCTCACGCAAACCGCCGCCGGAGAGCGCGGTGGTCAGCGCGTCGCGGGCCGCAGCGAGCGCCTGTTCGGCCGCTGCGACGCGCTGCTCGTACTCGTCGAGGTCGAGTCCGCGCTGCGGGTCGGCGTGCGGCGGCTGCAGGTCGGCCCCGTCCGCGGGCCGCGCACCGGAGAGCAGTTGCCGCGCCCGCCGGGCGAGCTCGACCAGGTTGGCGATGCCGCTGAGGTCGGCACGCAGGTCGGCGCTTGGCGGTGGCCCGCCGGGCGC
>JBPYES010000028.1:0-2270 GCA_051984825.1 Jatrophihabitantaceae bacterium | reverse complement strand
TCCGAGCGGTGACTGACAGGGCATCGACGGTTACGTGCAGTGGAGCTTCGGTATCCGCTGCGAGGTTCCGATCTCGACGACGCGCCGAGAGCCTCTGCCGGACCCACGAGCCGGCAGAGGCTCTCTGGCTAGAAAGCGTGGTACTAGCGGGTTCAGGGCCCGATGGGGGGAGCGGTCTCGTAGCGTCGCAGACGGGTCGCGTTGGTTCTCGGCAGTCCCGGGACGCCAGGTACCTCGGGTGCGAGAACGTCAACCTCGGCGAGATCGACTGGGTGCGAGCCGGTATCGGGCGAGCCGATCAGGCCGGTCTCGGCGGCTTCGACACCGGTGTGCGGGCCGGGCGCGTCGGCGTCGCTGTAGCCGACGTTGTATTGGGCGAACAGGGTCTGCTCCTGGTCGGCGGTGAGCGCGACGTCAGGATCGTGATGCGGGGCGAGGGCCAGGTCGTCCTTGCTGTACGGGACGAATAGCCGCCCTTCGCGGAATCGGGCCTGGGCCAGCGGCACCAGGCATTGGTGCGTGCCGAAGAGGCCACTGTGCACGGAGACCCAGGTGGGTATTTCCATCTCGTCGTCGACGAACAGTCCACCGACCGTACCCAGCTTCTCACCGTCCTCGTTGGTCACCTCGACGCCGTCGAGTGCGCTGTAGTCCGGAACCGTCACTTCTCCTCCTCACGCCGGCCATGATCGCGCCGGGCTTACATCGCAGGTAAGCCGCCCTAGGGCGCTGGTCGGTTTGGCCCCCCGGGCTCGTCGTGGTACGGCCCAGCGGACCGTTCCGACGACCTGCCGAGGTGATGCCCAGCTTGAGCGGATGGATAACCGGTCTGCGCCGCATCCGACGGCGCGTCACGTTTAGCCGGGCGGTGACGCGTCCTGGGAGCGTTTGGAGCCGCCGCTTGGTTCAGCGTTGAGCTTGCGGAGGATGCGGCCGAGGTGCGCTCGGTCGGTCGCGCTGAGTTGATCGAACAGGCGCTCGGCTTCGGTGCCGCGGGCGGTTTGGATCGCGGAATTCAGTTCTGCGCCCTGCCTTGTTGGGGCGACCAGGGTCGCGCGACGGTCACCGGGATCGGGTCGGCGTTGCACGAGTCCCTTGGCTTCCAGTCCGTCCACGACCTCGGTTGCCGAGCGGGCGGCGATGTGCAGGTATTCGGCCAGCTCGGAGAGCCGGGCCCCGTCGTGCTGGGCCAGCACTCGCAGGGCCCTAGCCTGGGACGGCGAGATGTCCCATTGCGCGAGGGAGTCCGCCGCGGCTCGCCGCAGCTGCCTTGCGACAGACCAGAACGCCTCGACGAGTGTGTCGTCGCGGACGTCGGTCCCTTGCTGCTGGGTCACGGGAATAGCTTACCCGCGTATCCTGTTGTACGCTCATATTGAGGCAACCTCAGCATATGACTTCCACCGTGGCCGCGCCGCCTCGCGTGTGCAGCGGCCGCCGAACAGATTCGAGAGCCTATGACTTCCACATCCACTCCGACCGGGCGTGATGTCGGCCGAATCGGCCGTCGTCGCGAACCCCAGACCGTTACCGCCGCTGAGAAGACCCAGGCCCGCGAGGTCTCCCTGCGACGGATCGGCCACCTCTTCGTCCCTTACCGGATGCAGCTTGCTGTCGTCATCGCCATCATCGTGGCGTCCTCCATCGTCGGGCTGGCGTCACCGTTCCTGCTGCGCGCCGTCATCGACACTGCGCTGCCCACTCGCAACGTCCACCTCCTGGTTTGGCTGATCATCGGCATGGTCGGGGTAGCCGTCCTCACCTCCGCCTTCGGCGTCGTGCAGACCTGGATCAGCACCAAAGTCGGCCAGCAGGTGATGCACGGCCTACGGACCAGCGTGTTCGCCCACCTACAGCGCCAGTCGATCTCGTTCTTCACGCGGACCCGCACGGGTGAAGTGCAGTCACGCATCACGAACGACATCGGTGGCATGGAATCGGTGGTGACCTCGACCGCGACGTCCATCGCATCCAACTTGACGACTGCGGTGGCCACCGCAGTCGCGATGGTCGCGCTGTCCTGGCGGCTGTCGCTCATCTCGCTGATCGTGATGCCGCCGGCCGTCTACTTCACCCGGAAAGTCGCGCGGATGCGCCGGACCATCACCACCGAGCAGCAGCGCGAACTGGCAGATCTCAACGTTGCCGTCGAGGAGGGGCTGTCGATCAACGGCGCCCAACTGGCCAAGACGATGGGCGCGGGTCCCTCGTTGGTCGCCCGCTTCACGGCCTCGTCGTCGCGCCTGATCGACCTCGAGCTGCGTTCGCAG
>JBPYES010000027.1:0-2432 GCA_051984825.1 Jatrophihabitantaceae bacterium | reverse complement strand
CGGGCAAGCGCGTTGAGTGCGGCCTTGCTCGCGCTGTACGCCGCGACGTTCGTCTGCGTGACGCGCGCCTGCACGGACGACACGAGGACGACCGCCCCGGACCCGCTTCGCCGCAGATGCGGGATCGCGGCGCGCGCGGCGAGGTAGGCGCCCTTGACGTTGACGGCGAACACGGCGTCCCACGTCTTCTCGTCCGTGTCGGCGAGCGAACCGTAGCGCTGGATGCCGGCCGATGTCACCAGCACATCCAGTTTCCCGAAGGTCTCCACGGTCTTCTCTACGGCGGCGGCGATCGACGGGCCATCGGAGACGTCGGCAACGATCGGAATGGCCGACCCGCCGATGGCGGCTGCCACTTCCGCCGCCTCGTCCTCGCGCAGCGCGTTGACCGCGACCGATGCGCCCCGGGTCGCGAGCAGTTCTGCCACCGCGCGTCCGATGCCGGTGGCGCCGCCGGTCACCAACGCAACCCGGCCTGCGTGTTCGTCCACGAGACTCATCCTTACCGACTTAGCGAGAGTGGCGCCGCCGCGGTGAGACAACGTTGGCCAGCATAGGGTGCAGCCATGATCCAGGTCCTGCCCGCACCTGACGTCTTCGTGCGTGACCGGGCGACCGTCGGCGAGGGGCCGGTGGTGGACGGGCGCTCCGGCGAGCTGGCGTGGGTCGACATCCCGGCCGGCGAGCTGCACCGCGTCCCGCTCGGCGGAGGCAGGCCGAGGACGACCGGCATCGGGATGAACCTCGGCGCGGTGGCGGTTCGCGACCTGGGCGGCTACGTGGCGGCAGTCCGGGACGGGCTCGGCTTCATCGACAACGACGGGCTGTCGCTGGTCCAGCCGGTGCTCCCCCAGCCGGAGTTCCGAATGAACGATGCCAAGTGCGACCGGGCCGGGCGATTCTGGGCCGGCGCCACGACGATGGACTTCCAGCCCGGGCGGGGCACGCTGCTCTGCTGGGATCCGGACGCCGGCGTACGGACGGTGCTCGACGGCCTGACCCTGCCGAACGGCTTGGGGTGGAGCCCGGACGACGCGACGTTCTACCTCGCCGACAGCATGACGCACGTGCTGCTGACCGCGCCGTTCGACCGGGACGCCGGAACGGTCGGCGAGCTGCGTCAACTCGCCGCCGTGGACGATGGCCTGCCCGATGGCCTGTGCGTCGACGACGAGGGGCACATCTGGCTCGCAGTGTGGGGAGCCGGCGAGGTGCGCCGCTACGACCCGGCGGGCCGGCCGGAGGCGGTCGTGCGGCTGCCTGTGTCGCAGCCGTCGTCGTGTGCGTTCGGGCCGGACGGCACGCTTTACATCACGTCCGCGGCCGAGGGAATGTCGCCCGACCGAGAGCCACTCGCCGGATCAGTGTTCGCTCTGCCCACCGCCTTCCGTGGCGCGCCGGTCGGCACGTTCCGCGGCTGACCCTCACGCCCCGCGCTCCGGTCCACGAGGCGGGTCGGGATCACCACGGTCTTCGGCCGGGACTGGTCGCCGTCGATCCGCTTGAACAGCAGCTCGGCCCCGATCCGGCCGATCTCGCGCGCGTCGTAGGACACCACCGTGACCGGGACCGGCATGAGGCCGGCCGTTTCGAAGTCGTCGAATCCGACGATCGGGATCGGGCTTGCGGTGCGGTTAAGCGCGCTGAGGGCGCCCAGCGTCAGCCGGTTGTTGAGGCAGAACAGCGCCGTTGGCGGTTGCGCCGACTCGAGCATCTCGGCCACGGCCGCCTCGATGTCGTCCTGATCGTGCAGACCGTCGCGCACGAGGTGCGGGTGGTAACGGATATCGGCCTGCTCCAGCGCAGCCTCAGCAGCAGAGAGCCGCTCGCGCATTGTGTAGATGCCGAGCGAATCCGCGAGCAGGCCGATACGTTCGTGACCCTGGCGCACGAGATGGGCGATCGCGTCCCGCGCGCCCTGCGCGTTGTCGATGAGCACGGTATCGGCGCGCAGGTTCGTCGGCGGGCGGTCGAGGAACACCACGTGCGTTCCCATCTTGATCTCTGCGCGCAGGTACGTGTGGTCGACGCCGGCGGGGACGACGAGCAGCCCGTCCACCCGTCGCTCGCACATGTCGATCAGCAGCCGGCGTTCCCGGTCGGCGTCCTCCTCGGAGCTCGCCGCGATCAGCATGGTCTGGCGGCTGAGCGCGGTCTGCGCCGCGGCGGCGGCGATCGTGGAGTAGAAGGGGTTTGCGATGTCCTCGATCAGCAGCCCCACCGTCGCGGACGTGCTGTGCGAACGCAGGTTTCGCGCCATGTCGTTGCGGCGGAACCCGAGCTCGGCTATCGCGGCGAACACCCGCTCGGCTATGGCCGGATCGACCGTCGGCACGTCGTTTACGACGCGCGAGACCGTCTTGAGGCTGACACCGGCCAGCTGGGCGACGTCAGTCATCGTCGGACGGCGGGGCCGGCCGGCGATCGGGCTC
>JBPYES010000026.1:0-9619 GCA_051984825.1 Jatrophihabitantaceae bacterium | reverse complement strand
CCGCGCGCCACCAACGTACGCAGCGTGGCTGTAGATCCTGTGCGACGAGGGCGGCCGCGCTCGCCACGACCCCGTCCAGCAGCACGGGGGTACGCCGGGATGCCGCGCGCACCAGGAAACCCACCATCGCAGCGACGTCCGCCCCGCCGGCAGCAGACAGCAGCTTCAGTGTTGCGGCACGTTGCTTCCACGCACGCAGCCGCGCGTCGCGCACAGCGGTGGCCTTGCGCATCCAGGTGTCGTCGTCGATGCCCCCGCCACGGCCTACCACCTTCACCGGCTCGGTGCTCGTGATCACGGCCGCCAGCACCGCGGCCACCGTCGTCGCGCCCACGCCCACATCGCCGATGACGACCAGGTCGGTGCCGGCATCGACCTCGTCGTCGGCCACATCGATGCCGGCCTTAACCGCCCGCGCGGTGTCGTCGGCGCTCAACGCGTCCTCCCGGTCGATGCGCCCGCCCGGCTTGCCGACCCCGACGTCGACGACCCGTACCGTCGCGTCGGCCAACTCGGCGAGGACATTCACCCGCGCGGCGCCACCCGTGATCTCGGCGACCCAGCGCGCCGTCGCGTCCGGCTCGTAGGCCGACACCGCCGCAGCCGCGATGCCGTGGTCGGCAGCGAAGACGAGAGCGCGCACCCGCCGCGGCTCGTGTGGCGGGCAGCCGCCCTGGGCGCCCGACAGCCACTCGGCGAGTGCGTCGAGCCGGCCCAGCCCACCGGCATGCTCACGCGCGGCCTGCTCGGCCTCGTGATCGGGCCAGGGCACCTCGGCCGCGATGGTCGCGATGTCTTCCACGGCGCTCATCTTGCCTGGCGCTCAGCGGAGCGCTAGACCGGTCAGGGTCAGCGCCGTGCCGATCTCGACGAGTGCCCCGAACACGTCGCCGGTCACCCCACCGAGCCGCCGTGTCGCATGCCAGCGCACGCCGGCAACCACCAGGAGCGCCGCGGCTGGGGCGACGAGCCACCCGGCCACGTCCGCGTGCACCGCAACGGCCAGCCCGGCCGCGGCGCCGAGGACGAGCCCGGTCTCGAGCACCGCCACGGACGTCGACACCGAGCCGGCCACGTAAGCCCCGAACCCCGTCGCGCGCGCCGACGGCACGCGTCGGTGGGCCGCATGCAGCACGGCGAGCCGCCCGGTAGCGGCGGCAAGGGCGAGCGCCGCGACGGGCCGCCACGCGGAGCCCGTGAACGCCGCCAAAGCCGCGACATCGACCAGCACGGCAAGCACGATCGCAAGAACGCCGAACGGGCCGATGTCCGAACGGCGCATGATCGACAAGGCCTGCTCAGCCGGTGCCCGGGAGGCGAGTCCGTCGGCGGTGTCGGCCAGGCCGTCGAGGTGCAGGCCACGGCTGCCGAGGGCGAGCAAGCCGACGGCGAGCACTGCGCCGAGCAGCGTGGCGTGTGGTGCCCAGGCCCGAACGGCGGCGAGCGGCAGCGCTGCCACGCCGCCGAGGCAAGCCCCGATCAGGGGGAACCAGCGCAGCGCTACCGCTGCGCGCTCGCGTGTGAGCGATGCTGCGTCGCGCACCGGCACGATCGTGAAGAGCGCGAGCGCCGTCCTCATTTCAGCTGTAGCGGGAGCCCGGCGACAACGAGGTGCACGTCGTCTGCGACGGCCGCCAGTCGCTGGTTGAGCAGGCCGAGTGCGTCGCGGAAGCGCCGTCCGGCGTCGCTTGCCGGGACCACGCCGCTACCCACCTCATCGCTCACCGCCACGACGCGTCGCGTAGTGGCCTGCCAGGCGGCGCACAAGTCGTCGACCCGCGCGGAGTCGTCGAGCACGGCGGACAGCCAGAGGGTGATCGAGTCGATGAGGACTGGCGCGCCGTCGCGGCGGAGCACGGCGGCGACGTCGGCCGTCTCCAGCGTCGACCAGCTCGGCGCACGGCGGGCGCGATGCGCGGCGATCCGGGCCGTCCAGTCGGCGTCGCCGGGGTGCGGCACCGCCGTTGCGACGTAGTCGACGGCGGGTGCGTCGGCCAGTAGCGACTCGGCGAAGGCGGACTTGCCGGACCGGTTGCCGCCCAGTACCAGGGTGCGGCTCACTTCTCGGTCACGCCGGCCGCGTCGAACGTGGCGACGTCGCGGAGCACGCGCACGGCGCCTTGGACGATGGGCAGCGCCAGCATCGCCCCGGACCCCTCACCGAGCCGCATCCGGAGGTCGACCAGCGGGGTGAGGCCGAGCGCGTCCAGCGCGACGGACGCGCCGGGCTCCACCGAACGGTGGCCGGCGATCATGGCCGCGGTGCTGTCCCGCGCGAGCGCGCGGGCAGCCAACGCCGCGGCACAGGCGATCACTCCGTCCAGCACGACGGGCACCCGGGCGGCGGCCGCGCCGAGGATGTAGCCGGCCAGCGCCGCGTGCTCGAAGCCACCGACCGCAGCGAGCACGGCGAGCGGATCGGCCGGATCGGGATGGTGCCGGTCGAGCGCCCGGGCAACGACGCTGATCTTGCGGGTAAGCGTCGCGTCGTCGATGCCGGTGCCGCGCCCGGTGACGTCCGTCGGCGCCGCGTTGGCGAACACGGCGATCAGCGCGGCCGCCGGCGTGGTGTTGGCAATCCCCATGTCGCCGGTGAGCAGGCACCGAGTGCCGCCTGCCACGAGATCGTCCGCGACCCCGATGCCGACCTCGATCGCGGCGCGCGCTTCGGCGGGGGTCATCGCGGGTTCGCGGGTCATGTCCCGGGTGCCGCGTCCGACCTTGCGGATCAACAGCTCCGGTGCAGGATCGACGTCAGCGGCGACCCCCACGTCCACGACGACCACCTCGGCGCCCGACTGCGCGGCCAACGCGTTGATGACCGCGCCGCCGGCCACGAAGTTCGCGACCATTTGCGCGGTGACCTCCTGCGGCCACGGCGACACACCTTGCGCGTGCACCCCGTGATCGCCGGCGAAGACCGCGATGACTGCCGGCTCCGGCAGGGGCGGCGGGCATCGACCGGCGAGCCCGGCCAGCTGCACCGACACCTCCTCCAGCGCGCCGAGCGAGCCGCGTGGCTTGGTAAGGCTGTCCTGCCGGGCCTGCGCGGCCGCGACCGCGCCGGCGTCGAGCGGGCCGATGGCCGCGATCGTCTCGTCAAGCAAGCTCATGCAGCGCCTCCACGAATGCGATGGACGTCGGCTCGTCGCGCACAGCTACCCGGAACCAGTGCGCGTCGAGACCGGGGAACGTGTCGCCGCGCCGCACGGCGAAACCCTTGTCGCGCAAGGGGTTCCACAACGCGGTGCGGTCGGTGCGAACGAGCAGGAACGATGCCGCGCCTGCCACGACGGAAAGGCCCGGCAGCGAGCGCAGCAGCTCGGCGAGGTGCACGCGGCGTTCGGCCAGCTCGCCGGCCCAGGCCTGCGCCTCGGCGACTGCATCCGGCGTCGAGCAGGCGGCGCATGCTGCCAGCGCCGGAGCGCTCACCGGCCAATGCGGCTGCGCGGCACGCAGTCGTCGGACGAGCGGCTCCGGGGCCAGGACGTAACCGACGCGCAACCCGGCGAGTCCCCAGGTCTTAGTCAGGCTGCGGACGACGACCACGTCGGCAGCGGCGGCCAGTGACTCCCGCTCGCCCGGGACGCAATCCGCGAACGCCTCGTCCACAACGACGATCCGGCCGGGGCGGCACAGGGAACGGATCTCCGCCCCGGGGTGCAGCACCGAGGTCGGGTTCGTCGGGTTGCCGACGATCACCAGGTCGGCGTCGTCCGGCACCAGCGCAGGGTCGAGCACGAACGGGGCCGGAAGCAGCACCCGATGTACCGCGTGACCGGCGGCAGTCAGCGCCAGTTCCGGCTCGGTGAACTGCGGATGCACGACGACGGGACCGCGTGGCGCCAGCGCCCGGGCGAGCAGCACGAAAGCCTCGGCCGCCCCGGCAGTAAGCAGCACCTCGCGCGGGTCGCGGTCATGCCGGGCGGCGACCGCGGCGAGTGCGTCTCGCTGGTCGGGGTAGCGGGCCAGGTCGACGCGGTCGAGCCGCTTCCGCAGCCAGGCCGGGGGCGTCCCGGGCCGGACGTTGACCGCGAGATCGACCAGCCCTGGCAAGGCGTCCAGATCTCCGTGATGGCGCAGGTCCACTGTCATATCCCGGCCAGCACAGCCTCGTGCACGGCGCGGGCCAGCCGCGCCCCCCAAGTCGAACGCGTGCCCCCGAACGCCTCGGCCGGCCCGCTCGCGGGGCAGGTCACCGCGACCGCGTCCGATGCGGTCCCGGTGCCGGGGACGCCGGCGCCGAGCAACGCCTGAGCCTTCGCCTCCGTGGCAGTGGTCAGCGCGTTGAGCAGCGCCGCGTCCGTCAGCCTTACCGGGAGCTGGGCCACGATGTTGATCGTGCCGGGCGCGGGCTCCACTGCGGCCGCGGGAGCAGCGGCCCAGACCGGCAGGGTGAGACCGACCGTCGCGTCGGCGTGTACTCCGCCGTCGGTGCGTCGCTGTACCCGGCGAACGTCGAGCGCGGTGAACATCACCACGCCGTCGCCTTGCAGGCCGGCCACCGCGGCGAGTTCAGCGCCGTGCTGTGACTGGTCGCGGCGCCGATAATCGTGCGGCACCTGGGCGTTGACGAGCCAGCGCCGTTGGCCCAGCCCGCCGCCGCACGAGGCGGTCGACGCCACCGTCGTCGGAGCGGCGAACCGCCACACCAGCATGGCCAGCTCCACCCCGTCCTCGACGCGGCTCGCGATCAGCATCCGATCCTCCGGCGGGTCCGCTGCGGCACGACAAGCAACTGGCCCTCGTCATCGGTGAGCACCCGGACCCGCCCGCCGAAGCAGGCGGAGAGCAGCTGCTCGTCCAGGACGTCGGCGGGGGTGCCCGCCGCCACAACCCGGCCCGCCGACATGAGCACGAGACGGTCGGCAAACTGTGCGGCCAGGGTCAGGTCGTGCATAGCACTCAGCACGGTCAGCCCCCGCTCACGGCGCAGCTCGTCGACCAGCTCCAGTGCGTCGACCCGGCGGCCCAGGTCGAGCGCGCTGGTCGGCTCGTCCAGAAGGAGCACAGGCGCATCCTGTGCCAGCGCCCGGGCCAGCACCACGCGCTGCAACTCGCCGCCGGAAAGCGTGGACAGGTACCGGTCGGCGAGGCCGGCGAGGCCGATCCGGTCGAGCACCTGCGCGCAGACCTCGCGGTCCTGCACCGACTCGACGCCGAAGTATCCGATGTGCGGGGTGCGCCCGAGCAGGGTGTAGTCGATCGCCGACATGCCGGCGGGGAGCTCCGGTTGCTGCGGCACGTAGGCGACGAGCCGCGCCCGCCGGCGCGGGGATAGCCGGCTCATCGTCTCGCCGGCGATCCGCACTGCGCCGTCGTGCGGCACCAGCTGCGCCGCAGCCCGCAGCAGGCTGGATTTGCCCGCGCCGTTGGCCCCGATCAGCCCGACCCACTCGCCCTTGGCCGCTGACTCCGTCACCGCGGACACGGCGACGGATGCGCCGTAGCGCACGGTCACGCCCTCGAGCCGAAGCATCACAGCACGCCCTGCCGGGTACGCCGCGAGCGCAGCACGATCAGGAAGAACGGCGCGCCGGCCACCGCGGTGACCACGCCCACCGGCAGCTCGCTCGGCGCCTGGACCGTGCGGGCAACGAGGTCGGCGAGCACCAGGAACGCCGCCCCGCACACCATCGACACCGGCAGCACGACGCGGTAGCTGGCGCTTGCGGCCAGCCGCACCGCGTGCGGGACGATGATGCCGACGAAGCCGATCAGCCCGCTGACCGACACGGCCGCCGCGGTGCCTAGGGTGGCGGCGGCCACGATGATCAGGCGGCTGCGTTCCGGGTGGATGCCGAGGGCGCCGGCCTCCTCGCCCCCGACCCGCAGCACGTCGAGGATGCGCCGATGGGCGAGCAGCGCGATGGCGCTCACCGTGGCGTAGGGCAGCAACAGCCGCACGTCCGACCACGATGCGGTCGAGAAGCTGCCGAGGATCCAATTGTAGATCTGCCGGATCTCCTCGGTGTGCTGCTGCTGCAGATAGGTCTGGATCGCGGTGAGCATGGCCGCGATGGCCACCCCGGCGAGCAAGATCGCGTATCCGCGCGCTGCGGCGCCTCCGGCCGTCGCGATCAGGTAGGTGAGCGTCACGGCGAGAACGGCGCCAGCGAACGCCGCCGCCGGGAGCACGATGGGACCACCGTGTCCGGTAACGATGGCAACGGTGGCCCCGAGCCCGGCACCGGCGGCGACGCCGAGCAGGAACGGGTCGGCGAGCGAGTTGCGCAGCACCCCCTGGTAGGACGTGCCGCCCGCGGCGAGCATCGCGCCGACCAGCGCGGCGAGGATCACCCGGGGCAGCCGGAGCTGCCACACGATCGCCTGATCGACTGCGGGCGTCGCGGTATGGACGATCGACAGGTGCGCGAGGATCGTGCCGACGACGTCGCCCACGCCGATGCCCACCGGGCCCACGGCCGTCGCCAGCAGCATCGCGCCGAGAAGCACGAGCGTCGATACGGCCATCGGAAGCCGTACCGGGTGCTGGCGAGCGCTCATTGCAGGGGGTGCTGCTGGATCGCGTCGGCAACCGTGCGCAACAGGTCCACGATGCGCGGCCCCCAGCGCGACGCGATGTCGTCGTCGAGGGCGACGACCCGCCCGCTTTGAATCGCCGACAGCGTCGACCAGCCCGGACGCCGCGCGACTGTGGCCAACGACTGCTTGCAGCAACGCGTGTCGGCGAGGAACACATAACCGGGATTGGCGCTGAGGATGAACTCGGCGGATAGCTGCGGATATCCGCCGCTCGCCGCCGCCCCCTTGGCCGAGTCGGCGATGCTCGTCAGCCCGAGCAGCCGTAACGCGCGTCCGATGAACGTCGCTGACGTCACCGAGTAGTAGGTCTGGTCCAGCTCGTAGTAGTACGTCCCGTGTCCCTTCGGCGTGGTACGCGCGATCGCGGCGATCTGCTGCTTCATGCGTGCGATCACCGCTGCCGCGCCGCTCCGGTGGCCCGTGGCATCGCCTAGCTGAGTGAGCTGCTGGTAGCTCTGCGAGATGTCCGTGGCGGCCGGCTCGTCGAGCAGGTCGACGTGGAGCGTGGCGAGTTGCTGGGACTGCGCCTTGGACAGTCCGGACGCCACAACCAGATCCGGTTGGTAGGCCGCGATCGCCTCGACGTTCAGCTGGAGGGCGTTGATGCTGGTCCGCGGCACGTTCGGTGGGTAGTCGGAGTCCCTGTCGACGGCCTTCACCTGCGTCCCGGCGCCGATCGCGAAGAGCATTTCGGTCGCGGTGGCCGAGAGGGAGACGATCGAGGTCGGCTTGTGGCTGATCGTGACGTCGCCGTTCGCGGGGTGCACCGTCACCGGGAACTGCGCGGCTGCGCCGCTGGACGTCGGGGTGGCAGGTGCGGAGCTGGGCGCGCTACCCGAACTGGCGCACGCGGCTACTGACAGCGCCGCGACCGAGGCGACCAGGCCCGCAAGGGCCCGTCGCGTATTGCTGAGCATGCTCATCCTCCATCGGCATCGCGGAGGACGAAGTGCGCCCGCTGCGACACCAGGAGGCGTCGAACGAACCGCCCTTCCTCCGAGGACTGGTTTCGTGGCGCAAGGCAGGCGTCCGGGCTCGCCCCTCGAAGGGAGCAGTACCGTTGCGGGACAGCGCCGGTCTCTCACCGGTCTTCGCTGCACATGCGTCGTCCCGGGACGCTCCCGGAACGCCGTCACCCTAGCAACGTCGGGCGAGCACCGCCGCCGCGAGCGCGGCTGCGGCCGTTACGGTCGCGCAGAGCCGGGCGGCGCGGGAGATGTCGTCGGGCCCCGGCGGCGCGCCGTCGCCGAGCTCCGGGCGGTACTCGACCAGGCCCGCGTAGACGTTGCGACCGCCGAGGCGCAGTCGTAACGCGCCGGCGTACGCCGCCTCGGCGTATCCGGCGTTCGGGCTCGGGTGCCGGTGGCCGTCGCGGACCGCTACCCGCAACGTCCGCCCGGGGTGCCCGCTCGCCAGTGCGACGAGCGCCGCGGTCAGCCGTGCCGGGACGAGGTTGGCGACGTCGTCCAGCCGGGCGGCGGCCCACCCGAACTTCCCATACCGGGGCGTACGGTGGCCGACCATCGCGTCGAGCGTGTTCACCGCGCGGTAGCCGAGTAGCCCCGGAACGCCGGCGATGGCACCCCAGAACAGCGGCGCGACGACAGCGTCGCTGGTGTTCTCGGCGACGGATTCGACGGTGGCGCGGGCGATGCCGTCAGCGTCGAGGGTTTCCGGGTCGCGGCCCACCAGGTGGGTCACCTGCCGGCGTGCCGCGTCAAGATCACCACGGTCAAGGTGCTGACGGACCAGGCTCGCCTCGTGCCGCAGCGACCGGCTGCCGAGCACGGCCCAGGTCGCCACGGCCGTGGTCAGCGTCGCGCCGGGTAGCGCCGCGCCGAGCGCGACGGCCGTGCCGGCACAGGCCGCCGCGAACGCCACGCCGCGCATCCGGCTGTCGGCATACCAGTGGCGTTCCAGCGTGGCCGCGGCCGCGCCGAAGATCGCGACGGGATGACCGCGGCCCGGATCGGGCACCAGCGCGTCGAGAGCGGTCCCGATGAGCAGTCCGGCCGCGAGCGAGCGCACGCGTCGCACCCTATCGACGCGGCACTCAGTGGTCCGCCTGGATCGCCACATCCACCGCCGCATATCCCGGACAGACCACTACGCTCAGCACTCATGAGCTGGACGTGGCGACTGGAGGCGGCAGACGGCAGCCCGCTGAACGCCCCGAGTTCGCCGCTGCACGCCAGCCAGTCCGATGCGGAGAGCTGGCTCGGCGAGAGCTGGCGTGACCTCGCCGCGCGGGGCGTCGTGCAGGTGAGCCTCTACGACGACGGCGAACTCGTGTATGGCCCGATGCCACTCTCGGAGAGCTGATCGGCTGATCCTCCGGCGCTACCATTAGCCCCAGCGCCGTAGATGCAGAGGTCGCGATGGCCATACTCGTCGTCGTACTCGTGCTACTGGCCTGCGTCGGCGGCTACTTCCTGCTCGGCGCGCGCACGATCAAGCAGTACGAGCAGGGGCTTGTCTTCCGGCTGGGCCGGGTGCTGGAGCAGTCACGCGGTCCGGGGCTCACGTTCATCAAGCCCGGCATCGAGCGGCTCCGCAAGGTCAACATGCAGATCGTGACGATGCCGGTCCCCGCGCAGGAGGGCATCACCCGCGACAACGTGACCGTGCGCGTCGACGCGGTCGTGTACTTCAACGTGGTCGACCCGAGGCTGGCGACCGTCAACGTGCAGGACTACCGAACGGCCGTGCTGCTCGTCGCGCAGACGTCGTTGCGATCGGTGATCGGCAAGAGCGACCTGGACGATCTGCTGTCCAACCGCGAACGGCTCAACCAAGGCCTCGAGCTGATGATCGACAGCCCGGCGTTGGACTGGGGCATCCACATAGACCGGGTCGAGATCAAGGACGTCGCGTTGCCCGAGTCGATGAAGCGGTCGATGTCGCGGCAGGCCGAAGCCGAACGGGAGCGGCGGGCGCGCGTGATCTCAGCAGAGGGCGAACTGCAGGCGTCGCAGAAGCTGGCAGAGGCGGCAGCCACCATGGCGAAGGCGCCTGCCGCCCTCCAGTTGCGGCTGCTCGAAACGGTGGTCCAGGTCGCTGCCGAGAAGAATTC
>JBPYES010000025.1:0-3004 GCA_051984825.1 Jatrophihabitantaceae bacterium | reverse complement strand
CGCGCGAGATCAGTCATGCGGTCGCTACCTTCTGCCCGCGTGCGGCAGCGACGCGCGCGAAGCCCTGCTCGAGGTCCCAGGTGAGGTCGTCGACGGATTCGGTGCCGACCGACAGCCGCACCGTCCCCGGCCCGACGCCGGCCGCGCGCAGCTCGTCGTCGCTCAGCTGCCGGTGGGTCGTGCTGGCCGGGTGGATGATCAGGCTCTTGGCGTCGCCGACATTGGCCAGGTGCGACCAGAGCGTCACGCCGCGGATCAGGTCCTGCCCACCGGCGCGGCCACCGTCGCAGTCGAAGGAGAACACCGCGCCGGCCCCGCGGGGCAGGTACTTCTCCACGAGCGGCCGGTAGCGGCTGTCCGGCAGGCCGGGGTAGGTCACGTTCGACGCCAGCTCGTGCGACTCCAGGAACGCCGCGACCGCCTCCGCGTTCCCGACGTGGCGCTCCATCCGCAACGAGAGCGTCTCCATCCCCTGCAGGAACAGGAATGCGTTGAACGGTGAGAGCGCCGCGCCGAGATCGCGCAACGTCTCGGCGCGCAGCTTCATCAGGTAGCCGTAGGTGCCGAACGTCTCGTGGAACTGCAGTCCGTGGTAGGCGGGCGACGGATCCGCGACGACGGGGAAGCGTCCGTTGGACCAGTTGAACGTGCCCGCTTCGACGACGACACCGCCGATGCTCGTGCCGTGGCCGCAGAGGAATTTGGTCGCCGAGTGGATCACGATGTCGGCGCCCCATTCGATCGGGCGGCACAGGTACGGCGTCGCAAACGTGTTGTCGACGATCAGCGGCAGGTCGTGCTGATGCGCCAGGAGGGCCACCGCCTCGATGTCGAGCACGTTCCCAGCTGGGTTGCCTATGGTCTCGCCGAAGAACGCCTTCGTATTGGGGCGCACCGCCTGCCGCCACGCGTCGAGGTCGTCGGGGTCGACCCAGGTCAGCTCGACGTTCATCTTGCGCAGCAGGTGCTTGAACTGGTTCACCGACCCGCCGTAGAGCGCTGCGGACGAGACCATGTGGTCGCCCGGCTGCAGCAGCGTGAACAACGCAGCCGCCTGCGCGGAGATGCCACTGGCGAACGCCACCGCGCCGGCGCCGCCCTCGAGGTTGGCCACGCGCTCCTCGAACACCGCGACGGTTGGGTTCATGATGCGTGAATAGGTATTTCCGTACTCCTGCAGGTTGAAGTACGCCGCCGCTGATTCGGGGTCCTCGAATACATAGCTGGTCGTCTGAAATATCGGCACCGCGCGGGCACCCGTGTTCGGGTCGGGCCGTTGCCCGGCATGCAGTTGGCGGGTCTCGAACCCGAACGTCCGGGCCTGTTCGACATGGTCGGTCACGAAGCCATCTTCCCAACGTCACCCGGCCGCGAGAAAGCGGCGGATGATCGGCGTTTGGCGGGCTTCCTCGAGCAGGAAGCAGTCATGCCCGTACGGTGCCTCGATGACGTGGAGCTCGGCCGGTTTGCCCAGTGCGCGCAGGGCATCGTGGATCTCGCGTGACGCCACCGGTGGGTACAGCCAGTCCGAGCTGAACGCGATGAGCAGCGTCCGCGCCGAAACGCCCTCGAACGCCCGGGTGAGTGACCCGCCGCCATACTGCCGGGCGAGATCGAAGTAAGTGAGCGCCCGGGAGGTGTAGAGATATGTGTTGGCGTCGAAGCGCCGGACGAAGGAATCGGCCTGGTGGCGCAGGTAGTTCTCGACCTCGAACTCCGGTTCGGTCACCGTGTAGCGGATGTCGTCGGCGAACTGCAGCCGCCGGCCGAACTTGTCCTCCAGGCCCGGTGCGGACAGGTACGTGATGTGGCCGACCATCCGTGCCACGCCCATGCCGGCGTCGGGAGTGCGGCCGGTGCCGTAGTAGTGACCACCTTGCCAATCCGGGTCCCGCATGATCGACTCGCGGGCGATCGCGTTCCAGGCCATACCCTGCGGGTGCAGGGCATGCGTGCTGGCGATCGACACGACGGCATCGACCTGTTCGGGAAACATGATCGCCCACTCGAATGCCTGCATCCCGCCGAGGGAGCCGCCGGCCACCGCGGCGAGACGCTCGATGCCGAGTTCGTCCAGGAAGGCGCGTTCGGTGCGCACCATGTCCGCGACCGTGATCACGGGGAAGTCAGACCCGTACGGCCTGCCCGTCGCCGGGTCTGTCGACGACGGCCCGGTCGTTCCTCGGCAACCACCGAGCAGGTTCGTCGAGACCACGAAGAAATGGTCGGTGTCGAACGCCTTTCCCGGGCCGATCATGCCGTCCCACCAGCCGAGTCCCTTGCGGGTGACTCCGTCGCGATCCTCGGCGCCGAACCCGTCGCGAGTGCTCTCTGCGGGCGGCGTTCTTGCGAAGCCCGCCGCGTGGGCATCGCCGCTGAGCGCGTGGCACACCAGGATGACATTGTCACGCCGAGGGGAGATGGTGCCGTATGTCTCGTACGCCACGCGAACCGGAGACAGCGCCTGCCCGCAGTCGAGACGCACAGGCATCGGCAGCTCGAGATAGCGCGTTTCGACAGTGCCGACCGAGCCGGCCGGGAGCGTCGATGCTGGCGCCGCCATACGCGCGAGCATAACTCCCCCCGGGGTATTGGCCGCAATTCCCATGGGACAGCTAGGAAATCGAAGACCAAGCACGGGAAGCGGAATAATTCGCAATGACCAGGCATGACTGCCCCGGCGTCGACGCCCAACTCGCCGAACAACTGATCAAGCGGCTGCGCCGCACGGAATGGCTGATGCGGGCGCTCCGCGCGGTTGCCGCAAGCGGCCTACCCGACGCCTGGATCGGCGCCGGAGTCCTCCGCGACGTGATCTGGGGAGAGCTCCACAACGGCTTCGACCCGGGCGGCGTCAAGGACATCGACGTCGCATTCTTCGATCCGGCTGATCTCACCCGCGAGCGAGACCGGGCAGCGCAGCAGCAGTTGGCTGATCTCGCTCAGCTTCCCTGGGAGGCAACCAACCAAGCCGCGGTACACACTTGGTATCACCGCCACTTCG
>JBPYES010000024.1:0-9120 GCA_051984825.1 Jatrophihabitantaceae bacterium | reverse complement strand
GCGGCGCGCGCGCATGGCCGGCCGGCACTGGCAGCCGCCCTGCTCAGCCTGGCCCGGGCGAGCACGCCGGATGCGACTCTCGCGGCTGGCGGGTACGACACCGTGCGACGGCTCCAACGGCTGTTGGCCCCGCCCACGCCGCTCGGGCTGCCGTGGCGGTTGGCAGGCACCGGCACCGCGGCAGGGGTGCTCGCCGTGCCGGCCGCGCTGGCGTGCACCGCGGTCGCGGCAGTTGCCACGCTGATGGCTCTGTAGCGGATGGCCGACGTCCAGGTCCCCGCCGCGCGACGGCTCGTGCTGTCCTACGTGCGCCCGCACCGGTGGGCCCTGCTCGCCGGTGGTGTGCTGAGCCTGGCGACTACCGCCACCGGGCTCGTGCTGCCCCTGGTGGCGAAGCGGTTGGTGGAGAACCTCGCCCAGCACCGCCCGATCGCTCCGTTGCTAGTGGTGATGACACTGCTGGTGCTGGCCAACGCCGGCATCGGCGCGACCGGTTCGTATGTGCTGGGGCGCACCGCTGAGTCGGTCGTGCTCGACGCGCGCAAGCGGCTGGTGTTCCGGCTGGTGCGACTGCGCATCCCGGCCCTGGATCATCGGGAGCCGGGCGATCTCATGTCGAGGGTCGCCTCGGACACCACGCTCTTGCGCGATGTCACCACTGGCGCGCTGGTCGGCGGGATCACCGGTGCTCTCGCCTTAGTCGCGACACTGACGATGATGGGGCTGCTGGACGCCGTGCTGCTCGCGGTCACAATCGGCGTTCTCGCCGTCGCGGCCACGACGATCGGCATCGTCGTGCCACGGATTAACCGGGCCGCCCGCGGCGCCCAGGAGTCGGTCGGCCTGATCGGTGCGGCGTTGGAACGGGTGCTCGGTTCCATGCGCACGGTCAAGGCCTCCGGCGCAGAGACCCGGGAGGAAGCGCGCATCGATCAGGCCGCAACGGACGCCTGGCGCGACAGCATCCGCGCCGCCAAGTGGGGCGCCATCGCGGGTAACACGGGCGGGCTGGCCGCGCAGATCGCGTTCCTTACCGTGCTTGCCGTCGGCGGTGCGCGGGTCGCCTCCGGCGCCATCGCGGTCGGCACCCTCGTCGCATTTCTGCTCTACATCTACTACCTCATGCCGGCCATCAATCAGGTCACAGGCGCGGTCAGCGACTACCAGATCGGCGCCGCCGCGATCGCCCGCATCCATGTCGTCGACGAGCTGCCGATCGAACCGATCGGGACGCCCGCGTCGCTGCCCGCACCGGGCACCGCCCCGGCGACGATCACCTTCGACGACGTGCGCTTCCGCTACGACCCGGCGTTGCCCTACGTACACCATGGCGTGTCGTTCGCCGTGCCGGCCGGTGGCATGACCGCTGTCGTCGGCCCTTCCGGCGCCGGCAAGACCACGATGTTTTCGCTGATCGAGCGCTTCTACGAGGCCACGTCCGGGCATGTGCTGGTCGACGGCCGCGACGTGCGGGACTGGCCGCTGCCCGAGTTGCGCGCCGTCATCGGCTATGTCGAGCAGGACGCGCCTGTGCTGTCCGGAAGCCTGCGCGCCAACCTGCTGCTCGCCGCGCCCGATGCTGCCCCCGACGCGGTTGCTGGCGTGCTGCGCACCGCCCGGCTCGACGGTCTGGTCGCCCGGTTGCCCGACGGCCTGGACACGCTCGTCGGGCACCGCGGGGTGCGGCTGTCCGGCGGCGAACGGCAGCGGGTCGCCATCGCCCGCGCCCTGCTGCGCCGCCCACGGCTACTACTACTTGACGAGGTCACCTCGCAGCTCGATGCGGTGAACGAGGCCGCGCTGCGGGACGCGATCGCCGAGGCCGCGCGGATCACCACTGTGCTGGTGGTCGCGCACCGCCTGTCCACAGTCGCGCTGTCCGACCGGATCATCGTCATGGACGCCGGCGTCGTGCGCGCCATCGGTTCGCACGCCGAACTGATCGCGACCGATCTGCTCTACGCCGAGCTTGCCGCCACCCAGTTCCTCGCGACAGCCGACACATCCTGACCCGTCAGCCGCCGGCCTCGAGTCGCGACCAGCTTTCGAGCCCGCCCGTCGGGACGTCTCAGCCGATGTAGCGGCGGACGGCAAAAGGTCAATGGGGATCGGGCTCGTCGAGCAGGGCACCGAACGTTGCGCCGGCCAGCTCGATCGCATCGTGCTGATCAACGATCCGGCCCGTCACATCAGAATGGTTGTCGAGGTAGCCCCGGGCGTCCTCGGCGCGGGTGTAGAAGTTGACGTGCCCACAGCTACATTCCGCGCTCGTGCCGCCGCTGCCGGCTCTTGCGACGAGTACCACCGTGCTGGCCGGCAGCCAGCGCCATGCACCGGCCCGCGTGTCGACGCGAACAGGTTCGCCGGTGGCTCGGTCGGTCGCGGTGATCGTCGCGTCGCGGCGCGCCAGCTGCGGGATGCCCAACGCGTCGATCGCACACATCGCCCACACCGCCGGCCCGCTGGCTAACTGGACGCGATGCCCGCGATCTAGGCCGGAAAACGGGTAGGCGACATCGACTCGGCCGTGCGTGTCCACGTGCACCACATCCGCCGCGGCCAGCTCTCTGCGCGCACCGTCGGGATCCAGGCCGAGCTGGCGTGCACGCCCGTCCAGCCATGCCCGGTCGGGTGCGCCGCCCGAGTTGAGGAAGTGGCGCAGCACCTGCCGATGCAGCGCACGCAGCAGGGGTGACAGGGCGGCCTGCCGAGATCCGGTGCCGGCCGCTTGCCAGCCGGCCCGGCCGAGCCCCTGAGCTGCTGCCTGCGGCGCCAGTCTGCTGGCGAGCGCCTCGCGCAGCTGCGCTACGGACGGGGCACCCACCACTGCACCGGACTCGTCGAGGTACAGACGGCAGGACATGCTCGGCGGGCGGCCGACGCTGAACGGATCGGTGCCGTCGATCAGCAACGTCGGTGAGCCGGTCATACCCCGGGCAACGGCCTCGCGTTCGTCGCGGATCACCTGATGCTCGACCACGACGTCGCTACGGCCGGCGAGCAATCCGTCGAGGCGAGCGGTCAGCACCGGGGTGTTCGGGCAGTCCGGAACATGCAGGATCTGTAGCCTCATCGTGGCACGTCTATAAGCGGCACCGTGCTCTCGATCGCGTCCAGGAGTGGACACGACCGGTCCGCCCTGGGCCTTTCGCAGGTCGCCACGAGGGCGCCTAGCGAGGCCCGCATACGGTGCAGGTCGGCGATCCTGCGGTCCAATTCGGCCATGTGGGACTCGGCCAGTGCGCGGGCGGCTTCGCAGCTGTCCGGGCCGCCCTCGGCCAGGGCCAGGAGTTCCTCGACCTCGGCCAGTGAGAACCCGAGCTCCTGCGCACGTTTGACGAACCGCAGCACGTCGACCGCGGAGGTCGGATAGTCCCGGTAGCCGGCCGGCGAACGCGGCGGCTCGGCTAACAGCCCACGCCGCTCGTAGTAGCGCAACGTCTGGGTGTTGACGCCGGCCTGCTCGGCCACCTCGTGCGTCTGCATGCCACCAGCATCAACCCGATACTCGGGTACCGGGTCAAGTGGTCTGAAGTAGGCCTTGACCCGGTACCCCGGTACAGCTACCGGCGGCCGCCGCGGCTTGGCTCGCCCTCACCGCCCGCCGGGTGTGACGAGGCCGGTTTCGTAGGCGGTCACGACGAGTTGGGCGCGGTCGCGTGCGCCGAGCTTGGTGAGGATGCGGCTGACGTGGGTTTTCGCGGTGAGCGGGCTGACGTACAGCTTGGCTGCGATTTCGTCGTTCGATAGGCCGCCGCCGATGAGCGTGAGCACCTCACGCTCGCGGTCGGTGAGCTCGCTCAAGCGGGTGACGTCGATGCCCTGTCCGGGATGGGGGCGGGCGACGATGTCGGCGATGAGCCGGCGGGTGATGCCGGGCGAGAGCAGCGCGTCGCCGCGCGCAACGACGCGCACCGCCTGTAGCAGGTCGGCCGGCTCGGTGTCCTTGACGAGAAAGCCGGATGCGCCTGCGCGCAGTGCTTCGTACACGTATTCGTCGGCCTCGAATGTGGTGAGGATGAGCACCCGCACGCCGGCGAGGTCTTCGCTGGCGGCGATGCGGCGGGTGGCCTCCAACCCGTCGACGCGTGGCATGCGGATGTCCATGAGGACGATGTCCGCGCGGGACGAGGCGGCCAGCTCGACGGCTTGCGCGCCGTCGACGGCTTCGCCGACCACCTCGATGTCGTCGACGGAGTCGAGCAACACACGGAACCCGGCGCGGATCAGCGCCTGGTCGTCGGCGAGCAGCACCCGGATCACGGCGTCTCCTTGGTCGGTAGGCAGGCGTGTACCCGGAAGCCGCCGCGGGGATCGGGGCCGGCGTGCAGGGTGCCGCCGACCGCGGTGGCGCGTTCTCGCATTCCGGCAATGCCGTGCCCGGCGCCGTCGCTGGACGCGGCGCCGCCAGCTCCGGTGTCGGCGACCTCGACCTGCAGCTGGTGCGGCTCGTAGGTGAGCCGGACGGTGACGGTGGCCGGTCCGGCGTGCCGGATGGCGTTGGTGAGCGACTCCTGCACGATGCGGTATGCGGCGAGGTCGACGGCCGGCGGCAGCGGGCGGTGTGCGCCGCCGATGTGGACGGTGGCCGGCAGGCCGGCGGCGGTCACGGTGGTGAGCAACACGTCGAGCTCGCCGAGCCCGGAGGCGGGATGGGTGGATTCGGCCTCGTCGGCCTGGCGCAGCACGGCGAGGATGGCGCGTAGCTCGCGCAGTCCGCGCTTGCTGGCGTCCTTGATCGCGACCAGTGCCGTCGCGGCTTGTTCGGGGAGGTCGTTCGACACGTGGGCGGCGACTCCGGCCTGGACGTTGATTGTGGCCATCGTGTGCGCGACGACGTCATGCAGCTCGCGGGCGATGCGCAGCCGCTCCGCGTCCACCCGACGGCGCGCTTCCTCATCCCGGGTGCGCTCGGCCAGTTCCGCGCGCTGACGGATCGCCTCGACGGCCGCGCGGTGGTTGGCCATGGCCAGACCGGCGAACAGGGCGGCAGCGACCAGCGCGGGGATCACCACGAAGCCGCCGCCGAACGGGCCGAACGCGGGCGGGTTGAACCCTGCGGTGAATCCGGCGAGCACCGCGAAGGTGAGCACGGTGTAGGCGACCGCGTGTCGCCACGGCACAGCTACTGCCACCGCGTACAGCGCGGCAGTTGGGGCCAGCAGGGATGCCCCGTTCACGTACCCCAACCCGGTGTAGGTGGCCACGCAGGCGACCGAGACGGCAAGGACGAGACGGGGGTAGCGGCGCCGCCAGATCAGGACCAGCGCAGCCGCGATCACCAGCAGGTAGGCCGCCGCCGGCGCGGCGGGTACGACGTGCCCGCGCGAGACCCGGTCGGCCGGGTTCGTGGGGTGTGACTCTCCTTGCGAGCCGAGGAAGACGAGCAGGGTCATGAACAGCGCGAAGAGCAGGTCGTACCCCTGCTGCGACGGCCTCCAGCGCAGCCGGCCCTGGGTCACGGCACGAGGGTAGACGCGGCGACGTGGAATCAGCGTCCTCCCCGGGAAGACCAGCGCCGTACATCCCCGGGAGTACGGCCCGGTTCGTATGCCGCCACAGGTGCAGGGCAAGTGACGCCCGCAGCCGGACGATTCGCGCGGCCGATCCAGCGACCCTGATGGGCATGACTCGACTCACCGACTTCGTTCTGCGCCACAAGCTCGTCGTCGTCGGGCTGTGGCTGGTCGCCACCGCCGTCGGCGTCGCGACCTTGAGCTCGACCACCAAGCGCCTGTCGGCCGACTTCGCGTTGCCCGGACAGCCCGGCTACGTCACCGACACCAAGATCACCGCGCTCTACCACAACGGCGGCGGGCAGGAGCCAACCGTCGTGACCGCCACCGCGCCGGGGCGCATCGACCCGTCCACTGCGCATCGGGTGTTCGCCGCCGCGGCCGCGGCCGTGCCGGGATCCCGGCTGGCCGACGCGACCAGCACCGGCGACGCGCACTTCGTCACCCGCGACGGCCGCACCGCCTTCGCGCTGGTGTTCACCCCGCCAGCACAGGGCTTCGGTACCGACACGGCCACGCCACGCATCACCACGGCAGCGGCATCGGTCGCGCCGTCCGGCTGGAGCACCGGTGTCACCGGTCTGTCTCAGCTCGCGGCCGGCAGCAGCTCGAGCAAGGGCACCAGCACTATGACCGAGACGATCCTCGGCGGACTGGGCGCGCTGGCTGTGCTGGCGTTCGTGTTCGGCAGCCTGCTCGCGCTCGTGCCATTGCTGATGGCACTGGTCGCCATTCCCAGCACGTTCCTCCTCATCAACGGTCTGACCCACCTGACGTCGGTGAGCATGCTCGTCGAGTTCCTGGTCGCACTGATCGGACTCGGCGTCGCCATCGACTACTCGCTGCTGGTGGTCACCCGCTGGCGCGAGGCCCGCGATAACGGCGCGAGCCGCGAGGACGCGGTGCGGCAGTCCATGCGTTTCGCCGGTCACTCCGTGGTCTTCTCCGGGCTGACCGTCGCGATCAGCCTGCTCGCCGCACTTGTTGTGCCGGTGCCGTTCCTGCGCAACATGGCCGTCGCGGGCTTCTTCATCCCGCTCGTGTCCATCGCCGTCGCCGTCACGCTGCTGCCGGTGCTGCTGGCCACCGTCGGCCCACGCATCGACCGCCCCCGGCTGCGGCACGAGGTCCACGCCAGCCGGCCCTGGAGTGCCTGGGCGCGATTCGTGCTGCGGCACCGCAAGACCGCGGCAGTTGTCGGCGGAGGCGTGCTGGTGGCGCTGATGATTCCGCTGACCATGCTGCGTCTCGGCGAGCCGCGCACGACCGCGCTCGCGCAGACGGGACCCGCGCACGCTGCGCTCGCCACGCTCGAGAGCTCCGGGGTGCCCAGCGGCGTGCTGTCGCCGATAGAGGTGCTCACCTCGCCCGAGACGGCCACCACGGTCGCAACGCAACTGGCCCACGTTCCCGGCGTCGACACCGCGACGGTGACCGGCCACGCCGGCGGGACGGCGATCGTCGACGTGTTACCCAAGGCCGAGCCGAGCTCGTCGGCCGGAAGCGCCACCATCGCCCGGGTGCAACACACGGCACACGAGCTGCCTGGCGTGCTGGGCGTAGGCGGCGCCGGCCCGACGCAGAACGACTTCATCCACGCCGTCTACGGCAGCTTCCCGTTGATGCTCGCGGTCATCTCTCTGCTGACGTTCATCCTGCTGGCGCGGGCATTCCGCTCGCTGCTGCTCGCGGCGAAGGCAGTGCTGTTCAACCTGATGTCGGTCGGTGCCGCCTACGGCGTAATGGTGCTGGTCTGGCAGTACGGCTTCGGCAGCCACGGGATCTGGGGCATCCCGGCCGCCGGGTCGATCACCGTCTGGGTGCCGATCATGGTGTTCGCGTTCCTGTTCGGCCTGTCCATGGACTACGAGGTGTTCATCCTGACCCGGATGCGCGAGGAGTACGACCGCACCGGCTCCACCGAGCAGGCCGTCGTCACCGGCATCGGGCGTACCGGGCGGCTGGTCACCAGCGCGGCGCTGATCCTGTTCCTCGGCTTCTTGTCAATGTCCACCGGACCGAGCACCGACGTCAAGGTGCTTGCCACCGGGCTCGGCGCCGGCATCCTGCTCGACGCCATTGTGGTCCGCTCACTGCTCGTCCCCGCCCTGGTCGGCGTGCTCGGCCGGTGGAACTGGTGGCTGCCAGCCTGGCTAGCTCGCCCGCTGCGCGTCGCGCCATCGCCGCTCACTCCGCGGGTAACGCCTGCCCTGCAGCAACCGGCTCGGGTGCTGACACCCATCGGATAACAAGATCCCATCGTGTGCCTGGTCGGCCGAGGCAGCCTGCCGAGACCGACCAGGCACGAGGGAAGCCGGTAGTCGCCGGGTCTATGCCTGATCGACGACTATGCGGTCTAGGCTGACGCGCCGGCCCAGGGCTGGTGGTGCGCCCAGTGGATCCGGACGTTCTGGCCGCGCACGGTCACCCGAAAGATCGCGTATGAGCTCACCACTGCCGCAGCGGTGACTGCCGGGCCAAGCACCGACTTCATGAGGATGAAGCCACCGAGCGAGGTGTTGGTCAACAACCACACCGTGCCGATGGCGTTGATGAGGTAGGTGGCCGACCACACCAGCGAGAGCCGGGTGAAGAACCGCGCTTCCCGCAAGCGTGAGGACAGCTCCGGGGGGAACGGGCAGAATTCGTGCGCGAGCCGGTCGAGCACCGGCCGACCGACCAACGCGGTCACACCGATCACCGCCGCGACGGCGAGCGTGCCGGCCACCGGCTGTAAGAAATAGATCAGCGCGCTGCCGGTGAAGAACATCACCACCGCGCGAACCGACAACAGCCCGGCGGTAACCAGCGCGGCGGCAAGCACCGGCTTGCCGCGCGCCCGGCTCAGCAGCAGGCCGGCGTAACACAGGCCCACGGCCGCCAGCGCGGCGATGCGCATCCCGAACAGCAACAGCGAAATGTAGAAAACCGCCATCGGCAGCAGCGACACCGTCACCAGTGTGGTGACAACCCGCCGGGCGATAGGACGCCAACCAGGCATATGCAGTACCTGCTGCGGATGCGATGACGTCGGTGAAGAGCTGCGCATGACACCTTTCGGAGGGCCGAACCAACTGCACCAGCTCGATGCGTGTTCGGACTCCGGACCGGCGGCACCGATGAGCCTACGCGAACCCAGGACGCTCGCCGGAATCCGGCCGAGCACGCCGACGATTGAGACGCCGCAGCCGCCCCAGGTCGTGAGCGGCACCCGTGCCGATCGAGCGTTGACCTGGGGAGGATCGGGGTGGGACTGCACGGCGGATTGCGCGACCCCATGTCGATCAGCCCGCTTGGATGCGCCCTCGCCTAGCAAGACAGCCATTCGCAGTCTGCGTCGCCGCCGACTCAACCAGCCCGGGTCTGACTAGCCGGTTGCCGGTGCCATGGCGTGGCGTTAATGTGCCGGAATGCTGCTTCACGCGGCGCGGGGCGGGGCGTTGTCCCGGTCTGTCGCTGGGGGTGGTGGGTGACCGTTGATGGGCGGTACCGGTACCGGCTGCGGCTCGGGGATCCCGGTGCGGTGAACCTGACGCTGGTAAAGGCGCCGCACTTGTCGCTGGTCTTGTTGTTGACCGCTCGATCTTCGTCGTCTGCGGTCGGG
>JBPYES010000023.1:0-6281 GCA_051984825.1 Jatrophihabitantaceae bacterium | reverse complement strand
CTGCACAACAACCCGGCGCATCCCTGGACCGTCGCCTCGCTGGCCGCCGAGGTCGCGGTATCGCGGGCCGCGCTGGCCCGGCGGTTCACCGACCTGGTCGGCGAGTCACCGATGGCATTTCTGACGGAATGGCGGCTGGCACTCGCCGCCGACCTGCTGCTCGAACCGGACGCCACCGTGGGCGCCGTCGCCCGCCGGGTCGGCTACAGCAGCCCGTTCACGTTCAGCACCGCCTTCAAACGCCGCTACGGCGTAAGCCCGCAAGGGCACCGACGCCGCGCCACCGATGCGGCAGCAACGTCTTCGAGCGGGACATCGATGCCGGCCAGCCGTCCGTGACCGGAGCAAAGCGCAATGTGACCGGCCGGGCGTCACATGTTTGGCGCGGCATACCGAAGACAAGCGGTGCGGTACCCGGTCTAGTTATCAATACGAATCGCTGAAAGCCATCGCCGGGGGCGCACAGGATCGATGGCCGTCCTGCGCGCTGCTCCCCCGCTTTCGGCTATCGGCTGAGACAGCCGCTGGAGGGATCGGCATGAAGGTCAGAATGTGGACGTTCCGCAACACGCGCCTCGTGGTTTTGGTGCTGAGTGTGCTCGCTGCGCTCACTGTCGCCATAACGCCCGCGCAAGCACAAAGCTCTCTGTCAAGCGCGAACTCGGGAAATCTGTTCGTGGCCGATCAAACGGCCAACACTATTCGGGAATTCTCCCCGAGCGGTGCGGACCTTGGCATCTTCGCCAGCGCCGGGTTGAACGGGCCGACTGGCCTGGCCTTTGATAAACGCGGCAATCTCTATGTTTCAAATATCGCCGGCAACACGATCAGCGAATTCTCGGCAACCGGTGAGGACATGGGCGATTTCGCCACTACCGGGCTGAGCTCGCCGCGCGGCATCGCCTTCGACAAGCACGGCAACCTGTACGTCGCGAACGTGACCTGGATCCGGGAGTTCTCCCCGACGGGTGCCGACCTGGGCAACTTCGCGACAAGTGGGCTCAACGTGGCGCGGGGCATTGCATTCGACAGGCAAGGCAACCTCTATGTCGCCAACGCCGGCGACAACACGGTCCGAAAATTTTCCCGGACCGGAGCAGACCTGGGCATCTTCGCCAGCACCGGATTCCTGACACCCGCGCTGATCAGCTTCGACAAACACGGCAACCTGTACGTCACCAACTTCGATGGCAATACTATTCGCGAGTTCTCACCCAGCGGAGTCGACCTCGGTGACTTCGCCAGCACCGGGCTGAACACACCCGCCGGCGTGGTCTTCGACAAGTACGGCGATCTGTATGTCGCCAATCGCGGCGACGGGACCATCCGGAAATTCGCCCGCGATGGGACCGACCTGGGTTACTTCGCCACCACCGGACTGATTACTCCGGTGGGCCTCGCGTTCAGCCCACAGGGCTCGGACGGCGCTGACGACGACTGACCTCGACGGTCCGCTCGAACACACTCAGTGGCGCGCTGGGTCGCCTAAATCGGCTTGGCGCGAATGCCAGGATGAGACCGTGCCCGAACCGGACCTCGCCGCGCATTTCGACGCGGTCGCACCGGCGTATGCCGGACTGCGGGATACGTCTGCTGGTGGGCAAATCACTGACGCGCTTGTTCGGGTAGCGGACCTTGCCGGCCGTTCGGTTCTCGATGTCGGCTGTGGCCCCGGTCGGCTGCTCGCCGATCTTGCGTCGCGACACAAGGTGCGCCCGATGGGTGTGGACCGGTCGCAGGCGATGATCGCCGCGGCGCGTGCCGAACTCGGGCAGAGCGCCGATCTGCGGATCGGCGTTGCGGAGGATCTTCCGTATCGCGAAGGCGAAATCGAACGAGCTGTAACCACGATGGCGGTTCACTTGATGGATCGCTCACGCGCTTTTGCCGAGTTGCATCGAGTACTGGGCGACGATGGCCGGCTTGCCATCGCGACGGCTGATCCGGCGTACTTCGACCGCGGCTGGATGGCGCCGTTCTTCCCCTCGTATGCAGCCGCTGATCGGGGCCGCTTTCCGACCTCCGGCACGCTGCGCGCCGAACTTCATGCTGCCGCGTTCTCGGGCGTCTCCGGAGAGTCGTTGGCGATACCGCGGGTCTTGACGCGCCAGGACGCGCTCGACCGCTTGCGGCAGCGGGCATTTTCGACGTTCGAGTACCTGTCCGACGACGAATGGCGGCATGGGATCCGGCTCGCTGAAGCGTCTCTGCCCGACACCGTGCACTTCACCCATTACATGCTGATCGTTGCCGCCCGGCGGTAACCCCGTCGGTACGCCACCGCCGGACCGGGCTACGGCGGCCTGCCGGACGGCGGGGCCCGTTGATCCGCTGCGGCGGATCTGGTTACGTCTCGGACACGGAGCGTGATCGCCAGGGCCAACTGGGAGGCGGAAGGCAACGGTGCTCGCGCTGAGCGGCCGGCGGCCCGGCTGGGGTGTGATCCCGCGTGGCGAGGGGATTCTCGAGCATCCGGCGCACGTCGTGGCGCCCCTGACGCGCTAGGCGCGCCCACGCCTTGACGCGCGAACGGCGGCCGGCCGACGGATGGGGGTTAGCCCGCACGCGGTTCCGGAAAGACTCGTCATATGGCACACCGGCAGCGCGAAGATGAAGAGAAATATGACGTCGGATCGCGGTTCGCGATCCCGGACCTCGAGGACCTCGTGCCACTGGGAGGCCGCATCGAACACGGTCTCGTCCACCTGGACAGCCAGTACTTCGACACGTCCGAGGGTCACCTGCTTGCTCACGGTGTGACGTTGCGTTGCCGCAGCGGTGACACCGACACCGGCTGGCAGCTGAAGGTGCCGAATGGCAAGGCTCGCACCGAGATCCGGCTGCCCGCTAAAGGCACAACGGTGCCCGACGAGCTCGCGCGCATGGTCCGCGGAGTGAGCCTCGGCCAGCCACTGGTGGAGGTCGCGCGGGTGCGCACCGAACGCACGGTGCAACGGATACAGGCCTGGAACGGCTCCACCGTGGTCGAGGTCGCCGACGACCAGGTGCACGCGGCCGCACTCGGCGCCGAAGCGGTGCTCACGCAGTGGCGCGAACTCGAAGTCGAACTCGGCAACTGCGCCGAAGCCGACCTCGACGCGGTGCGACAGCGGCTCCTCGACGCCGGGGCACAACGCTCGAACAGCTCGTCTAAGCTCGCGCGAGCCCTGGACGTGGAGCCGGACGGCGAGCCGAGCGAAATGACGTACGGGCGCCTGGTGACCGACTACCTCAGGCAGCAGCACGCCGAGCTCATTGCGGGAGACGTCGCGCTTCGGCAGGGCAGGGACGCGATCCACGCGACGCGGGTCGCCACGCGTCGCATCCGTAGCACGCTACGGATCTTCGGAGGACTGTTCGACCCGCGGCGTGCTCGACAGCTGGACACCGAACTCGCCTGGTACGCCGAGATGCTGGGAGACGTTCGCGATCGCCAGGTGCAGCGCGTCCGGTTCGCGGAGGCGATCCACGACATACCTGATGACCTTCTGGCCGGCCCGGTCGCCGACGACGTCGGCGAATGGCTGCAGCTAGAACTGCATGAGCGAACCGGCAATCTGCGGCGCGCACTCGACAGCGCTCGGTACCTGCAACTGCTCGCCGAAGTGCGTATGTGGGCACAGGCCGCTCCGTTCACCAACGCTGCGGATGGCCGACCCTCGGCGTTGCAGCCCTTGATCCGCCGCGCTCGCCGCAAGGCAAGAAAGCGCATTCGCCAAGCTGTGGCAACGGCCGAGTCGATGAGCTCCGCGACCGGCGAAAGTGTCGACCACGTCGACGTGGCGCTGCATCGCGCGCGCAAGGCGGCCAGGCGGGCCAGATACGCCGTCGAGCTGGCCGCCCCCGTTGGCCGACCCAAGCACGCAAAGAAGATCATCAAGCGGTATAAGGGGATTCAGGATCTGCTCGGTGAGCACCAAGATGCCGTGGTCGCGGCGCAACTGCTGCGAGATCACGCCGCCCGAGCTGGCATGACGCCCACGATCACCTACGGCCTGCTATACGCGCGAGAAGAAGCCACCGCACAGCGGACACGAGACATCGCCGTCAAGACCCTGCACTGACACACGTTCAGCCGTCGCAGCCTATTTCGCCCCGGCGGCGAGCCAATCCTCGAACGTGGTCGGCGCGATCCGAGCGTTCGCGGCGGGCAGTAGCACCTCGCCGGCCATGGACGTATCGAACGCGCCGCGCCACGTCGGGACGAGCTTGACGTCTTGCCCGCGAGCCGCGAACGTGCGCCGCGCCATGTCTACGAAGTCCTGAGTCTCCGGTCCGGCGATGTCCAGCTTCGCGTTGAGCGGATCGCCGGTCGCGATCTCGGCCAATAGCTCGCCGACGTCGGAGGGTGCGATTGGCTGGACGAGCAATGGCGCGATCGGCGCCACACCGTCGTGTTCGGCCGCGCTGGCGAACCTTGCCGCGAGTTCGTGGAACTGCGTCGCACGCACGATGCTCCACGGAATCGAACCGGCGGTGACCAGTCGCTCCTGCTCGCGCTTTCCTGCGTAGTGGGGAACCCGTTGGCCGTTGTCGAGGCCGACGACGGAGAGCAGGACGTGGTGGCGCACCCCTGCCCGTTGCTCGGCAGCAAGCAGATTCCGGGACGTGGCGCGAAAGAACTCGACGAGCTCCGCCTCGTCCTGGGACCGGTTGTTGCTCGCGTCGATGACGGCATCCGCCCCGGCGAGCGCCTCGTCCAGTCCGGCGCCGGTCTGGACATCGACGCCGGTTGCTCGGCTGATCCGCACCACGTCATGCCCGGTCCGTTCGAGGGCGCCCACCGCATACAAACCGATCTGCCCAGTGGCTCCTACAACTGCTACGCGCATTGCGATCTCCCTTCAATCCGACCGATGTCTCCACACTATTTCGGAGTATCAATATCCGCAATCGAGATATAGACTGGCGCCGTGAAGCTACCGGAGAGCACCGAGTGGGTTCTCCACGCGGCCGGCTCGCTCGCGCAGCTGGGCCCTGGGGGAAAAGCATCGGCGGCGCAGCTCGCCGAGCACTTCGACGTCCCGCCGGCCTATCTGGCGAAGCAACTGCAGGCGCTTGTCCGCGCGGGCGTCTTGACCGCCACAACCGGGCCACGCGGCGGATTCCGGCTCGCCCGGCTGCCGGCGGAAATCACTCTGCTGCAGATCGTCGAGGCCATCGACGGCTCTTCGCGGGTCTACCAGTGCAACGAGATCCGGCAGCGTGGCCGTGGTGCGGCGCCGCCGGAGCAATGCCGCAAGATCTGCGGAATCGCCAGGCACATGCACGCGGCGGAGGCCGCGTGGCGCGCCAGTCTGGCCGACGTCACCCTGGCTGACATCCTCGCGGGACTGCCCCGCGGAACGCAGCAGCGGACGCGCGCGCTGTTGGCGTGACTGCATCGTTCCGCTCAGCGACCGGTGCAGATGCCCGGGTTGCGCGGTAGTGTCCCCGCTGTGCGGATCCTCCTGGTCGAGGACGACAACCGGGTCGCCACGGCATTGTGCGCGGTACTCGGCCGGCACGGGTTCGCCACCACCCGGGTGAGCGGGGTCGCCGAGGCGCTCGAACGGCTGGACAACAGCACCGACGTGGTTCTGGTCGACCTCATGCTGCCCGACGGTGACGGCTTCGGGCTGATCTACTCGATCCGGGCCGCCCGCGACGTCCCGATCATCGTGGTCACCGCCCGTGCCGAGCTGCGGTGGAAGCTGCACGGCCTGCACCTTGGCGCCGACGACTACCTGGTCAAGCCGTACGACGCGCGCGAGCTCATCGCCCGCATCGGGGCCGTCGTCCGCCGCGGTGCCGCCCCACCTACTCCCGAGCCTGCCATCGCCGGCGTCGTCGAGGTCAAAGGCGTGCGCATGGACTTCCTGCGTCACGAGGTGCGGGCGCTGGGCCGGTCGGTTCCCTTGACGCGCAAGGAGTTCGAGGTGCTCAAGGTCCTGTGCGACGCGCGTGGCACGGTGGTGCCCCGGGAGCAGCTGCTCTCGCAGGTCTGGCACTCCCCGCACGAGTCCTATGGGCACACCCTGGACGTGCACGTAGCCGCCCTGCGCGCGAAGATCGGCGTCCCGGACCTGATCGACACGGTGCGCGGCGTCGGGTACCGGCTGACGTGTGAGTGAACCGTGCGGGTCCGGCTGCTCGTCCTGCTGCTCGCCCTGCTGACGATCGCCCTCGCCGCGCTCGGCGTCCCGCTCGCGGAGAGCCAGGCTCGTGCGCGCACCCAGGACGTATTCGTCGACCGGCTCAACGACACCGCGCGGTTCGCGTCCATCGCCCAGCAGAGCATG
>JBPYES010000022.1:0-5924 GCA_051984825.1 Jatrophihabitantaceae bacterium | reverse complement strand
CGGGCGTATCGCGCTGCATCGCTGTGGTGGCCTGCGCCTTGGTGGTTTGCGTAGTCATGGCGGCGTGCACCCGGTCGTCGCACGCCAGGCGGAGTCCGCACCTACGGCCGCCGTCTGCGGCCGGCTCCCGTGTCGGCTCGCCCGGTCAGCTGATCGACCAGCCGGTCGCGTCGACTGGGTGCGGCAGCCGCCACGCTATCGGGCCGGGAAGCACGGTGCAGCAGTCTGTCGCGGTGCCGCCCGGGAACGCTGCGGGAGCTCGTCGGCGTGGCTACTGGCTGCACGTTCCGCCGCACTACGACCCCGACCACCCGACGGCGCTGCTGCTGGCGTTTCACGGCGGCGGCGGGACCGGCGTGGGGATGGAGCGGACCAGCGGGCTGTCTAGCTGGGCGGATCAGCAAGGATTGCTGGTCGCCTACCCGCAGGCTTTGCGCCAGGGCCACGGCAAGTACCCGCCCGACTGGAACGCCAGCGGGCCCACGGATCCCAACGCAGATGGGATCGACGACGGGCTGTATGTCAGCGACCTGCTCAACGCGATCCAGGCTGAGTATTGCGTCGATCCAACGCGCATCTGGGCGACTGGTTTCTCCAACGGCGCCAGCCTGACCGGCTACCTGGCATGTGTGCTCGCCGGCCGGATCGCAGCCTTCGCTGCGGTCGAAGGTGTGTTCTTCCAGATTCCCGGCGGCTGCCAGCCCGCGCATCCCGCCGCGATACTCGATGTGCACGTGCGCACCGATCCGGTGGCGCCCTACGCGGGGGTTCCGGCTCGCGGATCACCGGATTACTACGCGCTGTCTATCCCTCGGTGGCTACTCGCGTGGGCCAGCCGCGACGGGTGCAGCCCGCAGCTGCTACAGACGACGACCGGTGACATGACGCGGCAGCTATGGGCGCAATGTCCGGCTGGCGTGATGGTCGAAGGGGACCTACTTCCCGCCGGCGGGCACACCTGGTTTGGCCTGGTGGGCGCCGCGGCAGGTGACAAGCTGATCCTGAGGTACTTCGCTGAGCACCCGCTCCGGCGAGTACAGGGGTCATGGAGGCCGCTGCCGCAGCCGGTGGTCGCTGTCCCGGCTGCGGACAGGATCGCCGTTGGCTCGATGCGGGTCTTCCCGCTGCCTGAACCCGGCGCAGAGCCCTTCGATGTCGCGGTCGGCTCGGACGGCTCCGTCTGGTTCACCGAGTTCGCCGCCGACAAGATCGGCCGCATCAACCGCGCCGGGACCCTCGCTCAGTTCACGGTCCCGACCGCGAATGCCGGCCCGTATCAGATCACCGCAGGCGCGGACGGCGCGATGTGGTTCACGGAATACAACACGACGAAGATCGGGCGGGTCGACAGCAGCAGCCGCATTGCCGAGTACCAGATCCCGGCACAGTCCTACGGCGGTACCGCGATTACGGCATCGGCATCCGGGCAGGCGTTCGCCGCTGACCCGGCTGGCTTCATCGACGTCATCTCACCGAGCGGCCACCTTAGTCGAATCCACGTGCCCTCCGAACTCGGCCTGCCTTTTGCCACCACCCGGCTCCGCGACGGCACACTATGGATCAGCGAGCTGACAGGCTTCTACGAGTTCTCCCGGCACTTGCTCGCCTTTTCCGGTGGGTCCGGAAAGCCGTCGCGAACCGTCACCCTGCCCGATCCACTCAGCGATGTCGTCGCAGTGGCCGCCGGGCCCGCAGACACGGCGTGGTTCGCCGACTTCGGCAGCAGCGACGTGGGTGAGGTGAGCCCCCATGGCCAGGTCTCACTGTTCAGCGCCAGCCCGGCATTCGGCGGCCTGAGCGATATCACGGCCGGACCCGCCGGATCGATGTGGTTCAGCGAGCAAGACGGAATCGTCGGTCGCGTGGACGCCGACCGCCACGTCACCGAACTCGCCCTACCCCCGCAGGGCAACCTCACCGCCGTAGCGGCCGGCCCCGGCAACACCGTCTGGGTCGCAGAGCCCGAAAGTGACGCGGTGGCCGAGATCGTCGTGCGTTAGCGGTCTGCCGGCTCGGCGGTCAGCCCGGCCGAGGCCGATCCCACCGTCGAGCAACTCACCGGCGATGTCCACCTGGCCCGCGTGCCGCGCCGTCTCCCCGATCACGTGCAGCACGATGCCCCTCAGATCGGAGATCTCCGCTGCCCGGGCTGCTCACGGTCCGCGCCGAACGATCGATATTTCGCGAGTTCCGCCCGCGTGCGGGAGGCCGCCGGAGTCGCCCAGAACGGCGGCGAGCGAGCGGCTGGCATCGGCGCTCTGCGCCCGCGACACCGTCTACATATGCATCCGGCACGCTACGCAAATGCGCGCGGATCTGCCGCGTTGAGTGCGCGATCGGGCACTGTTGCGTTGCTGCAAACGGAGCGTGCCAGCTCCGGACTCGCAGGCAATTCGCGCCAATCAAAGGGATAGAGCAAGGTCATCGAACGCGACGCGGACTCGATCATGGATCGGCAGGTCGGCGCTGAGCGCGTAGTGGCCGCGGCGTAGGTTCTGTACGAACGCGTGCCCGGCTGCGATGGTGCGCGCAGAGGCCAGGCGTTTGAGTCCGCGCATCGGCCGCAGTCTTGCCTTGAACCGACCATGGTCGGCCTCGATGGAGTTGTTCGCGTACCGCTCGGTGATGTGCCGCGCCGCGGGCGCCATTTCGTCCAGTATCTGTGGGTAGGCCGGCGCCCGGTCGGTGACAACCTCGACGGGGCCCCGGTCCGAGGCGTAGTGCGCGGTCGAAGAAGCTGCGCGCGGCAGCCCCATTCCGGCGGGGCGACACGAGGACGTCGATCACCTGCCCGTGCTGATCTACCGCCCGGTACAGGTAGCTCCAGCGGCCAGCGACCTTGACGTAGGTCTCATCGAGGAACCACCGATCACCGGCCGCATGGCGGGCGGGTCGAGCGGCGTCGATGAACTGCGGCGTCAACGCCTGCACCCACCGGTAGATCGTCACGTGATCCACCTCGATGCCGCGCTCGGTCAGCAGCCCCTCCACGTCGCGGTAGGACAAGCCATAACGCAGGTACCAGCGCACCGCAACCGCGATCACCTCACGCGGAAACCGATAGCCAGCCGGGGTGCACGACGCGACGTTCGACCTGATCACTGCGCCAGTCTGGCTTGCAAGGCCTGGCATCAGCCAACGCAACAGAGCCGTTTGGACCGTTTTACGCGGCTCGTCGCGCTGGTGCTGGCGGTCTAGCGCGTCGAGCGCGCTGTGCACACGGTCTCGATCCAGCTCGACACGGTGCGGCTGTCGTCCACGGCGGCCCGACGCATGCGTTCGTATCTTGTATCCGCGACGCGCAGCGAGATTGAGGCACATGCGCGCCGGAGACGTTCTGGCGTTGGTCGCGCCCCGAGCTCACAGCGTTGGCAGATCGCAACCCGCTCGGGATTCACTCGTTGATCCCGGGTAGGAGATCAACGTGCATCGGATCTGGAGCCGCGCTACTCGGAGGTGGCGCACGTACGCGCTGGCGACGATGGACACGTTCCCCGGCTGTCTCGCCAGCCGAGACTTCACGCCGCCCCTCGACATGGCGATGGAGCCGGCGTCATGACCGTGGTGTCGCGCCCCACGATCGCCCAGGCGATGGCTCCGGCTGACGGGTTGGTCGTGCTGCGTAGCACGTGGTGGCTCCTACGCGCCGCGGCGACGCTGCGCGAGCTGCGCAACCGCACCGCAGAGCAGCAGAGGCGGCTCGACGTCATCGTCCACGAGCTGTGGCGGCGCGGCGTCGACTGACAAGGACGAGGGAGTCCCCGCGCTCGCCACTCCACCGCAACCGCCCTCGCGTCTGGCCTAGTCGACGGGTCGGTGCCGGTCAACAGCGACCACCCGTCGGCGGGTGCGTTCCCGCTCGGGACCACCACGGTGACCTGCACCGCAACCGACAACCACTACAACAAGGCCAGCGGGCGCGCCGCTCACCCGATGAGCGCGGGCGTCTTCGCCTCCTCCATAGGCGCCTTGGTGGGTGGCAGCCACGGCGCCGGCACGATGCAGAACGCGACGAGCGGCCGTGCCACGGTGAACGTGAACGCGTCGACCGCCTGAGACACGCCGAGGTGGAACAGATCCGGCGGAAGCTCGGCGTGCAGCGCGGCGGCCTGCTTCGCGTCCGCTGAGGTCGGTTGGGGCGGCCAGCATCCGCTCAGGCGGGATATCCGAACGAGGTCAACAACAACATGAGGCATGCGACGCCCGTACGCCTTGGCGGCAAGCTCACAACCCGCGTCCCGATGTCAGCTCGGCTAGGCGATCACGCCCGCTGAGTTGATACCGCTCATCGGCACGATGACACTTGCCACGCTGATGGTCTTAGGCTTGCGCTCCGACACTCGGATGTAAGAACCCCCCGGCCGCTGGGGGGAGGGCGGCCGAGGGGCCTGGGGCCGCGTCGCAACACGTATGAGTGGACGCGAGCGGCCGCCGCAGAGTTGACCACACCGGTGTGAGCGCCGACAACGGTCGTTACGCTTCCGCTATTCACCGCATCAGAGGCGTAGCAGGCCTGTGCCTCAGGGCGTGGTCTGGCCGGTGCGCGTCGATGCTGTCGCGGACGGTGGCCCAGCCCGGCGTACCCCCCGGCCGTACGTCGGGCTGTGGCTTCGATCTGGCGACATCCGGTGAACGCGCCAGGCAATGGGTACCACGCATGTAATGGGCAGGTAAAGTAACAGTTTGGCCTAGTTGCTATGCCAACTACAACAGGCCCGTCATCGCCCCCGCCAGGGCGCTGCCGGCTACAGGGAAGCCAAACACTTCGCGGCTGTCGTTGGGGTCGTCACCGTTCAGACGTCAGCTCGCGGACCTGCGGCCGCCTGTCATCCAGGCGCCGATCAGCGCCAGAATGCCGAGCACGAGTGCAAGAACGCCGTGCGTGATGTGGTGATGGTGGATTCCGTACTTGCTGGATTCGTGCCCTGGGAAGAACGGCGGCAATTGGCTTGCCGCCTTGGCGAAGTACAGGGCAGCGACGATCAGTAGCAAGACGCCCAGCAGATACAGCAGGACCGGCACGGCGATGGGCGTGTTGCGAGCTGACGATGGCCAGGGCACGTAGGCCCCTCTCAACATGCGAACTACTACAACTTGTAGGAGCATATCGTTCGCAGTCATGCCGGAACACCGGCATCGCCAAGCACGCCGGTGGGGTGCTCCACACGGCGTTGAGATGTCAGCTTGCCGCTGCCGGCGGGGGCACCGGGTGCGTGGCTATTTGAGCACGTTGACCGCGCGGGCGATCACCAGCACGGTGGTTGTCAACGCGACCGCGCTCTGCGCGCTCATCAACACCTTCGCCCACCGCGACAGGGGCATCGTGTCGGTCGGGGAGAACGCGACCACGTTGGTGAAAGCGACGTAGAGGTAGTCGAGGAAGCGCGGCTCCCAGTGCGGCGGGGCGAGGTCCGGAGCGGTCATCTGCGGGAACAGGAAGTCGGGGTAGTGGCCCGGGGCGCCCTCGGTACGGGCGAACGGGCCGCCCCGGTCGAGGTCCCAGTACCAGATCCCGAACGCGATGATGTTGGTCAGGTAGATCGCCGCGCCGGCAGCGAGAAGCCCGGTCGCGTCACCGCTGGCCCTGCCGGTGAGGATGTCGTAGGCGAGCACCCCGGCGGCGAACATGTTGTCCGCAGTGACCGCGGCGACCAGTGCGAAGCTGGCGACCCGGCCTGCCGTGGTGGCGCGGACGAGCCGGACCGGGTTCAACACTGTCAGCCAGACCAGCAGCACCACCTCCAGGGCGGGAATCAGCCAGCGCGGTCCGATCCCGTACCGGTCGGGCAGCAGCAGCTGCAAGCCGATCGCGACCAAGACTGCCGCCACGACCGGCAGCCTGCTCTCCGGCCCGGTCGGGCGCGCCCACGCCGGAAGCCGGCCCTCGGCCAGCTCCGCCTCTCGCCACACCCGAGCCAGGCTGA
>JBPYES010000021.1:0-4944 GCA_051984825.1 Jatrophihabitantaceae bacterium | reverse complement strand
CCGGGTGGCTCACGCCGCTGCTCGCTGCGCTCCTCGATCGCGACCCGGCGCGCCGGCCCACGGCGGCCCAGGTGCGTGCCGCGCTCACACCAGCCGCGTCCGACGACGAGCTGACCCAACCGGGGCCAACGCTATTCACGCCCCGGCCGGTATACCCGCCGCCACCCCCGCCCCCGCCGGCACGGCGCCGCTCGCGTTGGCTGGTACCCGGCATCGCGGCCGCGGTGGTCATCGTCGCGTGCAGCGTGGTGGCGGCGCTCGTGCTGTCGTCGTCCTCCTCGCCTTCGGCGCACGCATCGGGGACGCCGGCAACCTCCGCCGCCACCTCCAGCAGCCAGGACGTCCCGTCGACGTCCCAGGTACCCACTTCACCGTCGACACCCGGCAGCCCGACCACGCACCCCACCCCGGCCAAGTACCCGAAGCCGGCTGACGTCCCGTCGCTGCCGACGTCCGGGCAGGCGGTACCGGTCGGCGCTACGCCACCGGGCGCTCCCGCAAACCCGCTCGTGCAGCCATACACAACACCCGACCCGACACCAACGACCGCCGCGCAACTGGTCGAGTGGCGTCCGCCGGGGCTTTCCGGCGGTGAGGCCGCTGCCGTTTCGTCGATCACCCGGTTCCTCCTCGACATCAACCAGCAGGACATGCAGGCCGCGTGGAGCCACAGCACCGAGATCCAGCACGGCGCACATCCCGACCAGCGCTTCCTGACCGGATATCGCACCAGCCGGCACTACCAGCTCGCGTTCGGGCACCCGCGACGGCTTGCCCCGGACCTGATCGCCGTGCCGGCGCGGTTCGTGTCACGGCAGGACCCGGCCGCGCAGGGCAACCCCGCCGGCGTGACTGGTTGCACGTATTGGCCGCAGTACGTGTTCCTGGTCGCCAAGGTCGGAGACCGATGGCTTTCCGACGTGGCCGGCGATTACGTCAACCGCCCAGCCGTCGCACCCTTGAAACGGCACGACACGGTCCGCGACGCCGCCGAACTCGAGCCGTTGCAGCAGCGCGTCGCCTGCTGATCAGCCGAGAGTGGACGACAGCCACGAGAGCGCGAGCACGTATCCCTCGACGCCCAGCCCGACGATGACGCCGGTGGCCACGCCGGACACGAACGAATGGTGACGGAACTCCTCGCGCTTGTGCACATTGCTGATGTGCACCTCGATGAGCGGCGCGGTGAGCGCTGCGCACGCGTCGCGCAATGCGAGGGATGTGTGCGTCCACGCGCCGGCGTTGAGCACGACCGGCACGGCCGCGTCGGCCGCCTCGTGCAGCCACCCGAGCAGCTCACCCTCGTGGTCGGTCTGCCGAACCGTGACGTCGAGGCCCAGCTCCTCACCGGCTTTGACGCATAGCGCGGCCAGCTCGGCGTGGGTCGTGCTGCCGTAGACCGCGGGCTCGCGGCTGCCGAGCCGGCCGAGGTTGGCGCCGTTGAGAACCAGCACCCGAGCAGTCATCGCGCCACCTCCGCGTAGGCGGCGGCCAGCACCGCCGGGTCCGGGTCATCGACGACGACGGGCCGGCCGAGCCCTTCGAGCACGACGAAGCGCAGCCGGTGGCCGCGCGCCTTCTTGTCGATGCGCATGGTGTCGAGCAGTGCCGGGAAGGCGTCGGCCCGGTAACCGACCGGGAGGCCCAGCGCGGCGAGGATCGCGCGATGCCGCTCGGCGGTAGCGGCGTCCAGACGGCCGAGCGTCCGTCCCAGCGCCGCCGCGAAGACCAGCCCGATCGAGACGGCGGCCCCGTGCGGCCACCGATAACCCTCGGTGCGTTCGATCGCGTGTCCCAGGGTGTGGCCGTAGTTGAGGATCTCGCGCAGCCCCTTCTCGGTGAGATCCTCGCCGACGATGTGCGCCTTGACCCGGGCGGTGCGCTCGATGAGCTCCTGCTCGGCCGGGTTGCCGGGCTGCGTCGCGGCCGCCGGGTCAGCCTCGATCAGATCGAGGATCGCCGGGTCGGCGATGAAGCCGCACTTGACCACCTCGGCCAGTCCGGCGATGTAGTCGTGGTGCGGCAGCGTCGCCAGCGCGTCCAGATCGCAGAGCACACCGGCCGGAGGGTGGAACGCTCCGACCAGGTTCTTACCCCGGTCGGTGTTGATGCCGGTCTTGCCGCCGATAGCGGCATCCACCATGCCCGCGAGGGTCGTCGGCACGTGGACGACGCGGACGCCGCGCAGCCACGCCGCCGCCACCCAGCCGGCGAGGTCGGTGGTCGCTCCCCCACCGAGCCCGACGACCGCGTCCGAGCGGGTGAAGCCGGCCTGGCCCAGCACGTCCCAGCAGAACCCCGCGACGGTCAGCGTCTTGGCGTCCTCGCCGTCGGGCACCTCGACGGCGTGCGCCTCGAACCCGCCGCGGCCCAGGTCGGCGCGCACTATGGCGGCGGTCGTCCGCAGTGTCGGCGGATGGATGATCGCGACGCGGGTGACGCCGGCAAGCAGCGGCGCGAGCTCTCCCAGCAGCCCGCGCCCGACAAGCACGTCGTACGGCTGCGGCCCGGCCACGTGGATGCGCGTGGCGCTCACGTTCGCCACGCCGGCTCGGCGAGCGCGTCCTCGATCGCCGCGGCAACCTCCGCCGCGCTGCCGCGCCCCGCGTCGACGACCGTGGTGGCGACGCTGCGATACAGCGGCTCGCGCTCTGCGGCGAGTGCGGCGAGCCGCCCGGGCGGGTCGTCGGCGAGCAGCGGCCGCTCGCTCGCGGGGCCGAGGCGCTGTAACAGGGCAGGCAGGTCGGCGCGCAGCAGCACGACAGGCACGCCGGATTCAGCGAGCGCGGAGCGTGTCTTCGCGGCCAGGATCGCCCCTCCGCCGAGTGCCAGCACGCCGTCGAAGTCGCGCAGCGCCGCGGCGATCGCCTCGGCCTCGGCCGTCCGGAAGAACGGCTCGCCGTCGCGGTCGAAGATCTCGCGGATGCTCCGCCCGGCGCGCGCCTCGATCAGCTCGTCGGAGTCGGCGAACGGGACGCCGAGCCGCTGCGCGAGCAGACGTCCGGCCGTCGTCTTGCCGGAGCCGGGGAGCCCCACCAGCACGGCACGCGGGCTCATGTGGCCGGCTCGCGCTCGACCGCCGGCGCCGGGGTGAGCCCGCGCTCACGCAGCCGGGAGAGATACGCCTCGGCGTTGCGGCTCGTCTCGAGCAGCGAGTCCCCGCCGAACTTCTCCAGCGCCGCTTCCGCTAGCACCAGGGCGACCATGGCTTCGGCCACCACGCCGGCGGCGGGCACCGCGCAGACGTCCGAGCGCTGGTTGATCGCCACTGCAGACTCGCCGGTGGCCGTGTCCACAGTGGACAGTGCCCGGGGAACCGTCGAGATCGGCTTCATCGCCGCCCGGACCCGCAGCAGTTCACCGGTGGTCATGCCGCCCTCGGTGCCGCCGGAGCGCCCGGACACCCGGCGGATTGCGCCGTCGTGATCGCGCACGATCTCGTCGTGCGCCTGCGAGCCGCGGCTGCGGGCCAGCTCGAAGCCGTCACCCATCTCGACGCCCTTGATCGCCTGGATGCTCATGAGCGCCGCCGCGAGCCGGGCGTCTAGGCGCCGGTCGCCCTGGGTGTGGCTGCCGAGCCCCGGCGGCAGGCCGTAGGCGACCACCTCGACGACCCCGCCGAGCGTGTCGCCCGCACGCCTCGTCGCGTCGATCTCGGCAACCATGGCCGCGCTCGCCGCCTCGTCCAGGCAGCGCACCGGCGAGGCGTCGACGCGCTCTTGATCATCGGGGCCTGGAATGACGCCAGCCGGCGCCGTGACCGACCCGATCGACACGACGTGACTTCGCACCTCGACGCCGAGCCCCTGGCGCAGGAACGCGCGGGCCACGGCGCCGAGTGCGACCCGCGCTGCCGTCTCGCGGGCACTTGCCCGCTCCAGCACGGGACGGGCGTCGTCGACGTCGTACTTCTGCATGCCGGCGAGGTCGGCGTGCCCCGGGCGGGGCCGGGTCAGGGGGGCGTTGCGTGCTTGGCTCGCGAGCACGTCGGCGGCGACAGGGTCGGCAGCCATCACGGTCTGCCACTTCGACCACTCGGTGTTCCCGATACGGACCGCCACCGGCCCGCCCATCGTCTTGCCGTGCCGCACGCCACCGGTCAGCTCGAGCTCGTCCGCCTCGAAGCTCATCCGGGCACCGCGGCCGTAGCCGAGGCGCCGCCGCGCAAGATCCCGGGCGACCTCGGCGCTCGTCACCGCAACGCCGGACGGCAGCCCGTCCAGGATGGCGACGATCGCGGGTCCGTGCGACTCGCCCGCGGTGATCCAACGCAGCACGCCACTAAGTCTGGCATCAGTGCACAGCGGCAACGAGCAGGGCGCCGGTGATCAAGGCCGGGCCGAGTGCGATGTGGCTCTTCAGCGACACACGGCGGCTGGCGAGCATGACGACGGCGGCCAGTGCTCCGAGTACGAACCCGGCGAAAATGCCGTAGAAGACGTGTCCCCAGCCGAGCCAGCCGAGGTACAGCGCGAGCAGGCCGGCGAGCTTGACGTCGCCGAAGCCGAGCGACGCCGGGGACACCACGGCCGCCACACAGAAGATCGCAAACACTACGCCTGCGGCAGCTATCGCCCGGCCCAGAGCCGCCCAATCGCCACGCAGCATGGCAGCCAGGGCCAGCAGCACGAGCGCACAGCCGGCCGCCGGGAGCACCAGGCGGTCCGGCAACCGGTGCTGCCGGGCGTCGACGAGCAGCAGCGGCGTCGCCAGCAGCGCCAGCGCGACGAACGCCGGGAGTGCCGCGGACCACCCAGCGGCATGGCCGGCGAGTACGCCGAGGACGGTGCCGATGAGCGCGGTGGCCGCAAGTGGCGGGGGCGGCTGTGCCGCGGCCGCGAGACGCGCCAGGAACGGCCACGCGAGGCGGCACGTGGCACCGCCGACCGCGGCGCCGAGCAACCACGACGACACGGGCGGTCAGCCTAGGGCATACCGCGCATC
>JBPYES010000020.1:0-6306 GCA_051984825.1 Jatrophihabitantaceae bacterium | reverse complement strand
CTGGGCCTGCTCGTCTTCGGGTTCGCAGTCCTGCTACCTCAGTGAGGCAGGCCACAGGGCTAGGCTCGCGGATATGCCTGAACGCCACGGGAAAGTGACCGTCGTAGGGGCGGGCTTCTACGGTTCCACGACTGCGCAGCGCCTCGCCGAGTACGACGTCTTCGAGACCGTCGTGCTGACCGACATCATCGAAGGACGCCCTGCCGGGCTCGCCCTCGACCTGAACCAGTCCCGTCCCATCGAGGGCTTCGAGACCGAGGTCGTCGGGGTGACGACGACGGACGACGGCGGCGGATACGAGGCGACCGCGGGCTCCGACGTCGTGATCGTCACCGCCGGGCTGGCGCGCAAGCCGGGCATGAGTCGCATGGACCTGCTCGAGGTCAACGCCAAGATCGTGCGCGGCGTCGCCGAGAACATCGCCAAACACTCGCCGAACGCGGTGCTCATCGTCGTGTCGAACCCGCTGGACGAGATGACCGCGCTGACCCAGCTCGCGTCGCAGTTCCCGAAGGAGCGGGTGTTCGGCCAGGCCGGGGTGCTCGATACGGCGCGGTTCACGAACAACGTGGCGACGACGCTGGGCGTGCCGGTGTCGTCCGTGCAGACGCTCACGCTCGGCTCGCACGGCGACACCATGGTGCCGGTGCCGTCCGCCTGCAGCGTCTCCGGCAAGCCGCTCGCCGACGTGATGGAGCAGGCCACGATCGACGAGCTGGTCGTGCGCACCCGCAGCGGCGGCGCCGAGGTAGTGGCGCTGCTCAAGACGGGCTCTGCGTACTACGCACCATCGGCGGCGGTGGCCCGCATGGCGCGCGCGGTGATCGAGGACTCGGGCGCCGTCATCCCGGTGTGCGCGTGGGTCGACGGCGAGTACGGCATCAGCGGCGTGTACCTGGGCGTCGAGGCCGAGATCGGTGCGGGCGGCGTGCGCCGGGTCGTCGAACGCGACCTCACCGCGGCGGAGCTTGCTGCCCTTCGTGAGGCTGCCGAAGCGGTGCGTGCCAAGCAGGCCGACGTCACTACGCTCTGAGCGAATCGCGCAAGAATTCCTCGTGTCAGGCGAGCCATTCTTGCGCGATCGGGGTTGGGTAGCGGTATGGCCGTTGCTGTGCTCTCCGATATCCACGGGGTGTTGCCGGCGCTGAACGCCGTGCTCGCCGAACCGGACGTGCAGGACGCGGACCGGATCGTCCTTACCGGAGATATTGCCGCGGGACCGCAGCCCGCGCAGGTGCTCGACCGGCTGACCGGGCTCGGCGATCGCGTCGTCTGGGTGCGCGGCAACTGCGAGCGCGAGCTGGTCGATCTGGCTCGTGACCCGAGCCGCACGGTCCCGTTCGAGATCTCCCGCTACGCGGCCGACCAGCTCAGCCCCGAGCACGTGGCGTTGCTCGACGCGCTGCCGCACCCGGTCACGCTCGATGTCGACGGGTTCGGCCCGGTGCTGTTCTGCCACGGCACGCCCCGCGATGACGACGAGATCGTGCTGGTCGACACGCGCCTGGAACGGTGGGCTGAGGTTTTCGCCGACGTGCCCGACGACGTGCGCACCATCGTGTGCGGCCACACGCACATGCCGTTCGTCCGGCTGGTCGACCGGCGCCTGGTCGTCAACGCCGGCAGTGTGGGCATGTCCTACGGCAGCCTGGGCGCCGACTGGGTGTTGCTCGATCGCGGAGCGGTCAGCGTGCGCAGCACGCGATACGACGTCGAGGCCGCATGCGCCGCCATCCGCGCGACCTGCGACTTCCCGGATATCGACCAGTGGACCGACGAGTACCTGTACTCGCGCAACTCCGATGCCGATGCACTCGCCGCGTTCGGCCCCGGCGACGGGCGCGCGGGATGATCGTGGCGGGCCCAGCCGTTGCCGATTGATGTGAACAATGTCCCGCTCTCCATCCTGGAACTCGCCCCGGTCATGGCCGGGCGCCCGCCCGCCGAGGCGCTGGCCTACACGACTGACGTGGCCCGGCACGCCGAGCAGTGGGGTTACCGCCGAATCTGGGTGGCCGAGCACCACAACATGCCGGCCATCGCCAGCTCGTCGCCTGCAGTGCTGATCGCGCACCTGGCTGCGGCAACGTCGACGATCCGCGTCGGATCCGGGGGCGTAATGCTCCCGAACCACGCTCCGCTAGTCGTGGCCGAGCAGTTCGGGATGCTCGCCTCGCTGCACCCGGGCCGCATCGACCTCGGCGTGGGGCGCGCGCCCGGCACCGACCAGCGCACCGCTCTCGCACTGCGCCGGACGCCCGAGGGGTTGTCAGCGGAGAACTTCCCCGCCGAGTTCGCGGACCTGGTGCGCATGTTGGCCGGCGACCCGACGCGGCTGAACGCGGTGCCCACTCCGGAACAGTTGCCCGAGATCTGGCTGCTCGGGTCGAGCGGATTCAGTGCACAGCTGGCAGGCCAACTCGGATTGCCGTTCTCGTTTGCTCACCACTTCGCGGCGGCGAACACCGAGCCCGCGCTGGAGCTCTACCGGCGCACATTCCGCCCGTCCCAATGGCTGGACGAGCCGTACGCCATGGTCGCCGTAAACGCCATCTGCGCCGACACCGACGAACGGGCAGAGGCGCTTGCCAAGCCCGGCCAGTTGTCGTTCCTGCGATTGCGCCAGGGCCGGCCGATCGCGCTCCCCAGCGTCGAGGATGCGGCGGCCTACGAGTTCAGCGGCGCTGAAAGGGAGTTCGTGGCGCAGCGCCGGGTGGGCCAGGCGCTCGGCTCGCCGGCGACCGTCCGTGCGCAGCTGAATGATCTGCTGGGCCGCACCGGCGCGGACGAGCTGATGCTCACCAACCAGGTCTACGACATCAAGGATCGCTTGCGCTCATACGAGTTGATCGCCGAGCTCGCCAGTTTGCGCTAGTGGCTTTCGATCGCGAGGCGGGCCCCGAACCCGATCATTGCCACTCCGGTCGCTCCGTCCAGGCTGCGCCGCACTCTGCGCCGCTGCAGGAACGATCGGATCCGGTGCAGGAACACCACCAGCACGATCAGCCACAGCAGGCCGAGCACAGCGTGCGCGTATGCCAGCAGCAAGGCCGCCGAGAGATTCGGGTGCCCCGAGGCGAGGAACTGTGGCAGCACGGACAGGTACAGGGTCAGCACCTTGGGATTGGTGATGTTCGACAAGAACCCTTGCTGGTAGGTGAGCCAGTGCCGCGTCGTGGTCTCGCCAGAGTTCGGGTGCTCGGGAGTCGCGTGCCGCCGCCGCAGCGCGGAGCAGATCGTGGATACCCCCAGGTACGCGAGGTAGGCCGCGCCTACCCATCGGATGATCGTGAATGCCAGCTCGGATCTTGCGATCAGGCCGCCTAGTCCGAGGGCCGCGGCGGTGCCTTGGACGGTGTTGCTGGTCGCGATTCCGAGCGCGGTGCGCATGCCGCGGGGTCGCCCGGCGCGCAGCGTGTTCGCCATGGTCAGCGCGAAGTCCGGGCCCGGCGCGACGATCACGATGACCGCGAACACGACGTAGGAGAGGTAACTGCCGAGGCTCACTACCCCGAGCTTAGTAAGGGCCAGGGCTGTTCGGCCTCCAGCGCGTATGCGACCTCGAGCAGTGTGCGCTCGTCGCCGTGCGCGGCCGACAGCATCACGCCGATCGGCACACCCTCGCTCGCCATGCCCATAGGCAGCGAGATCGCGGGCGCGCCGGCCACATTGTGCAGCGGGGTGTACGCGACGTAGGCGACCAACCGTTGCAGCAGTTGGTCGAACGGGACGGTGGGGCTGAGGTGCCCCAGCGGCGGGGCGATGTGGGCGACGACCGGCGAGAGCACCAGCTCATGTCTCCGGAACATCTGGGCGTAGGCGCGCGGCACGTGACGCAGCCGGTACAGCGCGCCGGAGCTGTGGTGCGCGTTATGCAGGTAAAGCCGGCGCAGGCCCTGCGTCAGCCCGTCCAGGCGGGTTGCGTCGAACTCCCGCGAGAAGGCGAGACGCCCGAATCGAGCGGCGAGCGAAGCCAGGAAGCCCCAATACAGCAGGAAATCGTCGACGAACTGCTTGCTGACCGGCATTGGTACCGGGGATACGTCGTGGCCGAGGCGTTCTAACAGCTTGGCTGTGTTTTCCACCGCTGTCCGGGTCTGTGCATCGACGACCGCGCCGGTTACCGTGTCGAGCATCAAGCCGACCCGCAGCCGGCGCCGGGACGGGCCCTCGACCAGCCCGATTGGCGGCAGCCCCGGGTTGCGCCAGTAGTCCTCGCAGGCGGCGACGAATGCCGCCGTGTCGCGAACCGTCCGGGTCAGGACTCCCTCGGAGCCGATGTGCACCGGCAGGTGCCGATCCTGGTCACCACGCACGTGCCGGTCCCGGGTTGGCTTGAGGCCGACGAGCCCGCAGCACGCCGCCGGGATACGAATAGAGCCGCCGCCGTCGTTGGCGTGCGCGATCGGCACCGCACCCGAGGCGACCAGCGCAGCGGCACCGCCCGACGAGGCGCCAGGCGACCTGTCGAGGTTCCACGGGTTACGCACCGGCGGGGCGAACTCGTACTCCGAGCCCGCGTTGAACCCGAACTCGGGCAGGCGGCTCTTGCCCAGCACCGTCATGCCGGTGCTGACGAACTGCCGGGTATAGCGACCGTGCCGCGACGCCGGGCGAGCCGGGAACGCCGCCGTGCCGTGGTTGGACGGCATGCCGGCCACGTCGGTGTTGTCCTTGACGAACGTCGGCACGCCGTACAAAGCGCCGCCCGGCGTACCGAGGAGAGGCTTGTCGTAGGCGGCATATTCGACGGCCGCCAGTTCCGGGTCGACCCGCTCGATCGCGGCCCGGGCCAACTCGTCGGGACTTGCCTCGCCGCGCCGCACCAGCGCCGCCAGGGCGACCGCGTCGAGATCGTCAGGCATCGAACGAGCCGAGCACGGCGGCCCGCAGCACGTCCAGCCCCACACTGCCGATGTCGAGCGCCTGCCGGTGGAACGTCTTCAGGTCGAACGCGTCACCGTCACGCCGGCGCACCTCGTCGCGCAGCGCCAGCCACAACCGCTCGCCGATCTTGTAGGCGGGCGCCTGCCCGGGCCAGCCGAGGTAGCGGTCCAACTCGTAGCGCAGCTGCGGCTCCGGCTTGGACGAGTGCGTGGTCAGGAACCGCCAAGCTTTGTCGTAGTCCCAGGCACCGCCGCCCACCTCTGCCGGTGCGTCGAACTCGCAGTGAATGCCGATGTCGAGAACGACGCGCGCCGCGCGCAGCGACTGGCTGTCCAGCATGCCGAGGAAGTCGGCCGGGTCGTCGAGGAAGCCGAGTTCGGCCATCAGCCACTCGGCGTAGAGCGCCCAGCCTTCGCCGTGGCCGGAGATCCACGCCCCCATGCGGCGCCAGCGGTTGAGTAGCTCGCGCCGGTACGTCGTCTGCGCGATCTGCAGGTGATGGCCGGGCACGCCCTCGTGGTAGACGGTCGACAGCTCGTGCCATGTCGCGAACTCCGTAATGCCCTTCGGCACCGACCACCACATGCGTCCCGGACGGGCGAAGTCCTCGCTGGGGCCCGTGTAGTAGATGCCGCCGGTGTGGGTGGGCGCAATGCGGCACTCCAGCGTTCGGATCGGCTCGGGGATGTCGAAGTGTGTGCCGGCGAGCGCGGCGATGGCGGCATCCGACTTCTGCTGCATCCACGCCTGTAGCGCGTCGGTGCCGGCGAGCTTGCGAGACGGGTCGGTCGCCAGGTGGGCAATCGCCTCGGGCACGGACGCCCCTGGAAGGATGCGCGACGCGCTCTGCTGCATCAGGTCGGCGATCCGGGCAAGCTCCTTCTGACCCCAGATGTAGGTCTCCTCGAGGTCGATCGCCGACCCGAGAAAGGATCGCGAAAAGAGCGCGTAACGCTCGCGGCCCACCGCATCGGCCGCCGGCGCCGCGGGCAGCAGTTCCTCGCGGAGAAACGCCCGCAGCCGCGCGTAGGCGTCGCCGGCCTCCGCCACGCCGCGATCCAGGTCGGCGCGCAGGGATGCCGGCACGTCGCCGGCCCCGGCCACTAGCGTCGCGAAGAACCCGTCCGGGCCGATGTTGTCGTCGCACTGCCCGATGCAGGCCTCGACCTGCCGGCGCGGGCTCACGTCGCCGCGTGATGCGGCGGTGCGCAGCGACGCGATGTACCCGTCGATCGCCGCAGGCACGTTACCCAGTCGCGTCGCGATCACGGACCAGTCGTCGGCGGTGGCACTGGCCATCAGATCGAACACCATGCGCACGCCCTGAAGCGGGCTGGCGATGATGTTCAGGTCGGACTCGTCGGCGCCGATCTGATAGATCTCCTCGGCGACGCCGAGCCGCTCGGTGGCCGCCGCGAT
>JBPYES010000019.1:0-4497 GCA_051984825.1 Jatrophihabitantaceae bacterium | reverse complement strand
GTCAGCGGCGTCAGTGCTCTGGTGAGCAGCGCGATGCCGATGAAGGTCAGCGGCATGCCGAGTCCGAGCGCGCGGCCGGCGGTAGGTCCGATCGCCTTGAGTTCGGGCAGCGCGGCACGCATCCCGTCCGTGTAGAGGACGCTGAACAACGCCAGGTCAGCAAGTGTGCCGACCACGGGATCGTGCGGCCTGATGTCGATCCAGCCGATGCCGCCGTTGCCGGTGAGCGCGCCGGCCAACAAGAACAGCAGCGCTGTAGAGAGAACGGTGCGGGCCGCAAATCCCGAGATCAGCACGACGATGAGCAACGTCACGCCGAACACCAGGATGATCGACATCGCGGCCCTCCCAGGCAAGGTACGGCCTACTTTGCCGACCAGCCTTCCCGGCGCGCCCCGCTCAGCCTATCGAAGCTGCGCATCTTGCGCGTGTCGCTAACGTTCCGGACATGAGACTTCGCACCCTTGTTCCTGCCCTGGCGTTCGGCCTGGTGCTGGCGCTCGTCGTGCCGGCATCGGCGAAAGCGGCGGCTCCGTCCTGGCAGCTTGTTCCGACGGGCAGTTCGCAGCAGTTCCGCGGCTTGGCAGCTGTCTCGCGTTCCGTGGCGTGGCTCGCCGGCACGTCCGGCACGGTGCTTCGAACCGTCGACGGCGGCCAGCACTGGTCAGACGTGTCGCCGCCCGGCGCGTCCGCCTTGCAGTTCCGCGATATCGAGGCGTGGGACGGCTTGCACGCCGTGGCGCTGACGATCGGCACCGGCACCGACGCACGGGTGTACCGCACTGCGGACGGCGGCCAGTCCTGGCAGTTGGCGTTCACCAACGACGACACGAACGCGTTCTACGACTGCATGGCGTTCTTCGACAAGCGCGACGGGTTGGCCGTCAGCGATCCGGTTGACGGCAAGTTCCGGCTGATCGCCACGCACGACGGTGGGCAGAGCTGGGCGCTCGTCGACCCAGCCGGGATGCCGGCTGCACTGCCGGGGGAGTTCGGCTTCGCCGCCTCCGGGACGTGCCTGATCACGTCCGGCCACCAGGCCTGGATCGCCAGCGGAGGTGGCGCGGTGGCACGGGTGTTCCACTCCCGTGACTTCGGCGGCACCTGGACAGTAGCCGACACGCCGGTGGTGGTCGGGCCGACGGCGGGCATCTACGCGCTGGCCGCCTGGGGTGCGCGGCACGTGGCGGCGGTCGGGGGCGACTTCGAGGCGCCGACCGCACACGTCGATGTGGCGGCATCCTCGACGGACGGCGGGATGTCGTGGCAGCTCGCAGCGGCGATGCCCGGCGGATACCGGTCAGGTGTGGCATTCGCAGGGCCGCACACGCTGGTCGCGGTCGGGCCGACCGGCTCCGACATCTCGACCGACAGCGGGCACACCTGGACGACGTTCGATACCGGCTACTTCGACACCGTCCAGCGTGGGCGTGACGGCACGGTGTGGGCGTCCGGCACGAACGGGCGGGTGGCAGTCCTCGCCGGCTGAGTCGTTAACGTGCAGCGGTGGCTGATCCGCTCACACCGCTGCTCGAACTGCCGGGCGTCGGCGACAGCGCCGCCGCGGCGCGTTCCGCCGTCGACAGCTTGCTGACGCACCGGGTGCTGCGGCGTCGCTCGGCGGATGTGTCGGCCGAGTCGGCACTGCGCGGCGCGTGGGCCTCGGCGTCCCTGTCCGGCGTCGATGTGGCGCTTGCGGACGTGCGAAGCGGCGCGGCGCTCGACGACCCCCGGCTGCAGGGAGCGATGCGCGCGCAGTCGGCGATCGGGTCGCTGGCCGACACGTGGACGAGGGCTCCGCGGCAAGCGCTAGCCCGGCTGCACACGCTGGCTGCGGCCGACGTGCTCGACGCCGATGCGCTGGGCCGTCCTACCGGCGACACGCGCCGCCTGGACATGCTCGTCGAGGTGTTGGGTATGACGTCGGCTCCGGCCGTCCTCGTCGCCGCAGTCGTGCACGGCGAGTTGCTGGCGCTCGACATGTTCGCGCCGGTATCCGGCATCGTGGCGCGCGTCGCGGCGCGGCTGACACTGGTCGAGCGGGGCCTCGACCCCAAGTCGCTGGTCGTCGTCGAGGTCGGACATCGCGAAATGCGGGAGGAGTACGACGCCGCGCTGCGCGCGTACGCCGAGGGTGACGTGGCCCGCTGGCTGCGGCACTGCGCCGACGCCGTCGCAATCGGCGCCCGCGAAGCAACCGCAATCTGCGAAGCAATAGCCAGGCGCTAGCCAAGCGCAACTGCGAACAACCAAGCCCAACAGCGGAACGCAATCGAAAAGAACGCAACCACAAAGAGTGCAAACGCAGAGCACCCAAATACAGGGAACGCAACGACGAAGAACGCAACCACGAGGAACGCAACCACAAAGAACGCAACCACCGGGCGATGAGCGCTCGCGCGAAGAGCCCGCCGCCGCCACGCGGCCCGCGCCGACAGGCGCGGAGTGGCGCGAGGCATCCGCCCCTCGGGGGCGGTGCCCGAGCGACACCCAGGCGGGAGAAGAACAGAGCGACGCCCCGGCGGGATAAGAGAGGCGGCGCCGCTGCGCGACGCCGCCTTGCACACCGTTCGCCGGGTTACCAAGCGTGCACCTGTGTGTATGTCTGGCGCGGGCCGGTGGCGGTCCGCGTCGACTCACCTGTGGCGTGGTGGGGTCGCCGCGTGGGTGCCCGGTGGACCGTGCCGGCTGAGGACCGCTGGGGGCTGGACCGCCATGGACGTGCCTCGTCCGGTGTAGTCATTCCACGCCGGGATCGGCCGCGGCACAAGACCTGCAGGCCGTGTAATTCTGGGACGTAGTGCCCTGGACAGTTTTCCGGGCCGTCAGCCCGGCCCACTGCGCCGGCGCCGGGTTGCGTACCAGGCGAGGCTGGCGGCCGCGACTCCCGCCCCGGCGAGGGTCAGGGTGGCGGACGGTTTCGGCGCGCGCAGCCGCTCGTGCAGGGGCACGGCGTTGCTGAATACGAGCGTTGGCCAACCGCGTTCAACGGCGAGCCTGCGCAGTGCGCGGTCGCCATTGACCACGACGGGGTGTCCGACTTCGTCGAGCATCGGCAAGTCGGTGATCGAGTCGGAGTAGGCGTAACAGTCCTCAAGCGCATAGCCACGCCGTTCGGTGAATTCTCGGATGGCCTCGGCCTTGCCGACGCCGAACACATAGCGGGCGATCTCCCCGGTGTATTTGCCATCCTTGACGACCATCTGGGTGGCGATCACCTCGTCGGCACCCACCATCGCCCCGATCGGCTCGACGACCTCCGCGCCGGATGACGAGACGATCACGACCTCGCACCCGTCTGCTTTGTGCCGGTCGATCAGGCCGACCGCCTCGTCGTACACCAGCGGGTCGATGATGTCGTGCAGCGTCTCGGCGACGACGTCGCGGACCTGCGCGACGTCCCAACCCGTGCACATATCCGTGATGAAGCTGCGCATGCGCTCCATCTGGTCCTCGTCGGCGCCGGCGAGCGCGAAGACGAACTGGGCGTACGCGCTTCGCAGCACGGTCCGCCGATTGATGAGCCCGCTCTGGTAGAAGGGCTTGCCGAATGCCAGCGTGCTCGATTTGGCGATGATCGTCTTGTCAAGATCGAAGAAGGCCGCGCACGTTGCCACGCTGTCCGAGGATAGGGCGTCCCGGATCTGTCAAATCGGCTGTCCACAGGCGGGCGTTCATCCACAGATGCTGCTGGGCGGCTTTCTCGTGCCGCCGATGTTCGGTTGCCTGGGCTCGTGAACGCGATGTGGCCGGTGGTCGGCGTCGTCGGAGGCCGCGGCGGCGCCGGTGCCAGCACGTTCGCCGCCGTCCTCGCCGCGATGGCCGGGCTGGGCGGCCGCGCCCTCCTTGTCGACCTCGATCCGCTGGCTGGTGGCGTGGACGTGTTGCTGGGCGTCGAGAGCGTTTTGGGCGCGCGCTGGTCCGGGCTGCGATTGGACGGCGGACGCCTCGATGCGACGGCGCTGCTCGACGGGTTGCCGGCGTGGGGGCGAGTGGCTGTGCTGGCGGCCGATCGCGATCCGCCGCCGACGAGCGTGGCGCAGGTGCTGGACGTTGCGACGCGAGCGGGTCCGGTCGTCGTTGACCTGGGGCGATGGGGCACACCCTGGCGTGCTGTGGCGCTCGATCGCTGCGCGCTGGTCGTGCTGGTGTGCGGCGCGGATGTGCGGTCCGTGACCGGTGCTCGTTCGGTGCGGCGCGAGCTGGGCACCGTCGTGACCGGCTTGGTGGTTGTGCGTGCCGCTCGCGCCGTGGCACCGGCGTCTCGGGTGGCGGAGTTGGTCGATATGCCGCTGATCGGCGCCGTGCCGGCATTGCCGCGCAGCCTGGACTCCCCGCTCGCCGTGACGTCGCTACCGCGGGCGATGTCGAGAGTGGCGCGCGGTGTGCTGGACGCGGTGCAGTCGTGACCGAGCTCGCGTTCGTCGATCGGGTACGGCAGCGGCTGGCGCGCAGCGCGTCGGAGCCCTGGGCGGTCGGCGCCGCCGTGCGAAACGA
>JBPYES010000018.1:0-8738 GCA_051984825.1 Jatrophihabitantaceae bacterium | reverse complement strand
TCGCCATCGGATGCGCCGGTGGCTGGCTAACCACTCCCTCCGGGTCGGCGACGACCTCGAACGGCAACCGGGTCGGCGATCCGCGTAGAAAGGGCTTGCGAGTGCGGACCTTCAAGCGAGCCTCGGCGCTTGCGCCGAGGGCGACGTCGAGCTCCGTCGGATGTAGCAGGAAGCCGAGCCGCTCGTCCGGATCGCTCGCGCGCAACTGCAAATGCACCGGCGCGTTACCCCAGTTGGTGTATCGAACGACGTGATAGCCGCGCCATCGCCCGGTCGAGGTCATGGGCTTGATCGTGGCTTGCAGGCCGAACACACGTCCGACCTCGAGATCGCCTTCGGCGACAGCGCTTCGGGTCTTGCCGTCGATCGAGGTGGTGCTCGGATCCTCCGGGAGCGTCGACACGACACGCACTCCGAACGGGAACCGGCCGCTCGCCGCGATAGCGCTAGACGCGGCATTAGGCGGTGCGAACACGAGCGCGGCGGTACCAGTTTCTTTCGGATACACCTTGAGCGTCGGTGGGTAGATCTGCGCCCACCGAGGCGGACCCTCGTCGGCTATCTCACCGAGCACCTCGAGCCGGTACTCCTCGACGACGTTTCCCGGATTGCGCACGGTCAGCTCGGCGCGCACCTGCCCGCCCGGCTCGACCGTAAGCTCCGTCGGGGCAAGCGCGACGATCGGATCGCTCAGTGCCGCTTCCCCCCTTCAACCGCCCGCATCGGGCGGTCAGCCGGTCGGCGTCGACGGCGCGACGACCTCGATTCCATGACTGACGTGAGCCGGGACATTGCTTGCGACGATCTTGTCAAGCAGGCCGACGTCAATCATGTCAGGCTCCGCCGCGACGATCCGAACAATAACGCGGCTTCCCCCCTCACCCGGCAATGCCGTTTCCGGGGTCGACGACCATTCCGTCGCACCGGTGTCCACGATGTCGGCATCGAGGCCGGTTTCCAGCCGTATCGTCTCCCGCAGGCCTTTCGCGGTGCCCCGCCAGCGCAATACCTCCACACCGGCGCGAACCAGAGCCCGTTGCTCGACGACGGGCGATCCGGCGTCGATATCGATCCCGAGCCAGGCAGCGAGCCACACCAGCATGTCCGGTGGCGTCGTCTGCGGGTCCAAGTACGCAGGCAGGCTGTCCAGGGTGAGCACCACCGGCGCGAGTACGTCGTCCAGCGCTGCGCAGAATGCCTCGACTACTGTCTCACCCTGGTAGACCCCGGGAAGCTGCGCGGCGACTGGATGCGCAATTGCCGATGCCGGGATCAGTCCTCGCATCGTGGTCTCACCGTCTTATCCGAACTTGGTGATCGAACGAGAGGATAAGTTCGGTCGGCGCGAGTTCCAGCCGGTCGACGGCTCCCTGCCGGCCGCCACTCCGACCGGCGGCATCGGGGAAGAGTTGCACGCTGAGTTCGCGGGACATATCAAGGCCGGGCAAAGCGGCAAGCATCACCGCGACCTCCTGTGCCAGTACCGCGCGGCCCAGCGGCCATCCGGTGCCGTTGGGTCCGCCCCGTCGCGGGTGGAACATCCGATACAACGCGGAGAGCACTTGATCGCGCACCTCGGACGGCCGGGAGCCCGCAGTTGCATGTGCGCTGACCACGACTGTCAGCTGCCGGTATGTCGGCGGCTCGACCATGACCCGGGTTCCAAGTACTCGTCGCTCGTCCAGGTGCGCGGCGATGCGTGCCATCGTCTCCAACGGCGGATCGAGTTCACGCCGCTCGACGCGCCCGAGCGGATTGTCGGGTACTGCCGGGACAACCAACACCCGCACGCCACCATCGGCATCTGCGACGCAGTGAATGCGCGCATCGCCCGCAACCTCGTGCGCAAGCTCTTCGAAGTCCTCGCGAGTGACCGCGCGGCCGCGAGTGCGCAGCAGCATCGGGCCGCGGATCTTGGCGTCGGCGAGTGTCTCCGCATCGGCACCACCGACCGCAGGTGCCCGGTTCACCACCGAGGAAACGTACGGGACGCTTGTCTTGAGGACGACGACTTGATTGCGCGCGACGTTCCCCCGGCGACCGCCTCCTGTCCGGTACATCGGCAGCCGGAGCCGCGCACCGATGGGTGGGATGGCGCCGTACTGGCGCACGCTTCCGTCGGGCTCTCGTACGACCGGCCCGAATTCGAGTTCGCCGTTGACGGGGTCGATTCGGAAATGCCTGCCGGCCGCATCCGAATCGGCGAACGTCTTGACCTCCATCCACTCGGCCGCCACGTCGTCGTCGCCCTCACGCTCGATCACCTGCAATGCGAGCGCTCCGTCAGCGAGAAGCACCGGCCTTCTCTGGACGACGAACCGTTGCGCCGGCGTGCCGTCGGAGACACCCAGCATCTCGTTGTCGACAACCTCAGCGTGCACCGTCGGGACCGTGCCCCCGATCGTGAACGCCGTCACCTTGTTGATGTGCGGCGATTGCCGGTACGCGTGCTGGCCTTCGGTGCGTTCCAGGAGCCGACACCGCAGCCATCCTGCACGCTTGCCGACGAGTACCGACGCCACGTGCCCGGGCGGTATGTGCAACACCACGGACCCCGTCTTGTTGAGGCCGCCGGTCTCGTCGCGCTCGAGGTCGCATGCCTCCCACGCCTCGCCGGTCCACGCTTCCCAAACGAGCGGGGCGTGCTCAGGATCGACGCCCACACCCGCGACCTCGCAGTCCAGGCGCAAGGTGACCGCGCAGGACGGCACGGCGTCGGACAGCCCGATCAGCAAAGCGTCACCAGGTGCCGGCCGCTCGCCGAAACAATCGAACCCCACCCCGTCGAGCGAGTCACTCTGTTCGACCGGTGGCTCACCGGCGACCGTCGATGCGGCGGCGGCGAAGGAACACGGCAGAATGTCGAGCGGCCGCGTGGTGGTGAACACAACTGGTGCGTCGACATCTGTCCGAGGTGTGGCAACCTCCGTGCATTCGCGTACGACGACCGTCTGCGGCTGCGGCGCCGAGAGCCAGAATGTCACTTCACCGCGGGCTGCCGACGGCGGCCGGAGTTGTACGCCGATGAGCTCCAGGAACTTCACGTAGTGCCGATCGGGCACCCGGTTCAAACGGTAGATCAGTTGATCGACCATCTGTGCGTACGCCTCGATGAGCGTGACTCCCGGGTCGGAGACGTTGTGGTCGGTCCACTGCGGGCAGCGCGTCTGGACCAAGCGTTTCGCGCTGTCCACGAGCTGCTGGAAGTCCCGGTCGTCGAGCTTGGGAGCGGGCAACACCATCGTCAGCCACCGCCCTGGATTGCAGCGCGGCTCGGCGCAGCCGGAACCGCGTCCTGCTCAGTGCCGAGTACGTAGAACGGGAACACGAGGTTACGTACATCGTTGGTCGTGCGGATCACGTACTTCACGTCTATGTACAGCTTGCCCAGGTCGGTGACGTCGAACGACACCGTTACGTCCTGCACCTCGATGCGTGGCTCCCACCTGTCCAGGGCCCGCCGCACCTCATAAGTGATCATGCCCGCGGTGCTCGCGTTCGCCGGTCCGAAAACGTAGTCGGAAACGCGGCAGCCGAACTCCGGCCGCATCGGGCGTTCACCCGGTGAGGTTTGCAGGATCAATCGAATGGCTTGCTCGATCTCACGCTCTCGCACGGCCAGAGCGATGCCACCCGTCGCGTCGGTCGTTACCGGGAACGCCCATCCGGCACCGATGAAGTCGTTCTGCACCGTCATCACCCGACCAGCACGGTTGGTTCGCCCATCACGATTGGTGCTCCGCAGCCGGCCATGTCGCCGACGCGAGCCGCAGGCATGCCGCCGATCAGCACCGTCGGGCTCCCGGGCGGCACGATCGCAGTCGGCGGGTGGACCGCTGGCGGCGGGAACGAGCAGATGTGGGGCGTGCCGACCGTCGCGGCGGGCATGCCGCCGATGAGCACCGTCGGGACGCCCGGCGGTCCTACGACGCCGGGATGACCCGTCGGATCACCGACTCGCGCTATCGGTGGCATCGCGTCGCCTCACTCTCCATCAGCAATTGATCTTCACCAATCCGGCGGTGATGCTGGCCAGCGCACCACCATTGATCACCGTCTGCGTGTTGCCCTGCAGGTTGAGGTCGGCCCCGGCCTTCATCGACACCGGTCCACTTCCGCCGTCGACGGTGATACCGCTTTGTGCGGACAGCGAGATCTGGCCACCTTTGAGTTCGAGCTTCGCTGATCCCGCATCGACGACCACCCCGTTGCGGCCTTCGATCTTCACCGTGCCGTCGCTGTGCACGGTCACCGACGTGCCCACAGCGTCCAGCACGACCTGCAGCTTGTCGTCGCTGCTCGTGATCGACACGCCTTCGGTGCGCCCGTCCTGATCGAGGAGATCGATGCGATGACCGCGCCGGGAAATGAGCGAGCGCCGATTCACCGCGCCGCTACCGGAGTCGATCACCTCAACGCTCGCGGTGTTGGGCGTGTCGACGCCGTTGTACAAGCCACCGAGCACGTATGGGCGGCGAACGTCTCCCTGCTCGAACGCGACGAGAACCTCGTCGCCGACTTCGGGCACGACCATCGCGCCCCGATCCTTGCCAGCGCCGGGCTGCACCGTGCGGGCCCAGTCGCTGACGTAGTCGTCCGACAGCCACGGGAAGGCAAGTTTCACCCGGCCCTGCGACTGCGGGTCTTTCGAGTCGCTGATCTGACCGATGACGACGCCGAGACCGGCACGTACGCTGCCTCCGCTCGTCAGGCCGTACAGACTTCGTTCCTGCCGGCCGGTGACCGCGAACGATGTGGTGTAACCCGTGTCGGACTCATAGCGATGCCGCGAGGTCGTGATCGTGTATTTGCCATCGAACGGCGCGCCGAGATTGTCGATCGAAATCGCGGTGCCGGCACGCACCTTCGGGTTACCGCGCGCCACGCCTTCGAACTCGGCGAATGCACCGGCGATCTGATCGGATATCGCGGCTGCGGCGGAATCTACTTCAGCCTGCGCCCGATAGGGGACATCGGTCGCGACGTAGACGGGATCGCCGAATGTGTGCGCCAGGCCGGTCGGCGTAGCACCCGCGAGGTCGGCGCTCGCAGTCTCCGCCGGATGCGTTGCCTTCAGCGCCTTCTTGCTCGCGACGTCCCAGCCGCGGACCTCGACCTCTTTGACCTGCTCCGCAGACGTCACGACTGACCGGAACCGAAGCAGATCGCGTCCCTGCTGAAGCACCAGCGGGTTCGTTGTCGTACCGGTCGCCGCCGGCGCATCCGATGCTTGTGGCGGCTTCTGGAAGTCGACGGCGCCGTCGCGTACCGCGATCTCGTAGCCGATCTCGCGCGCGAGCCCGTTCACGAATTCCCAATCAGTCACGGCGGCCTGCGAGAGATGGTCGAATACGGTGCTTGTCGAATCGATCTTTCCGACCTGTAAGCCAGCGCGTTGCGCAACGGTGGTGACAACATCGGAGGCGGTGACCTGTGTGTACGTCTCCGTGCGGGTACCCCGGAAGAGCCGGTGGGCGTGGTCGTACCCGCGCACGATCGTGAACGTTCCGGCGGCGTCGAATTCGGCCTCGAGCGCCGTCACCTCACCCTTGATCAACTGCTCGGGAGTCTGCCCATCCGCGGTCATCACAGCGACCGTTACTACTGAGCCCACTTTCAAGCCCGATTTCGACAGCACGATGCGGCCTGCATCCCGAAACCGCAGGGTGAATAGGTCCGGCAGGCGAAGACTGTCGTCGACGACGGCCCCCTCGAGCAATCCCTCGAGATCGCTCGGCAGCGGGCTGCCGTCGACAGTGACCACGAACGTGTTGCTGACCGGCATGGCTCATCGGCCCCCGGTCGCCAGAAGTTGATCGGCCGCCGGCAGCAGCAGTGTGGCCCCCTCGGCGACTCGCATCGGATCGTCGATCCCGTTGTAGTCCGCCAGCAACCGCCACATCGTCGCGTCGCCGTACTCCGCATACGCAACCGACGGCAGGCTGTCCCCGGCGACCATCACATGGGATCGGCTGACCGCGAGGACGCCGGACGTCGGGTTCTGCCTCGGCGTGCCGGCCGGCATCTCCTCGATCGACACTGAGCAAACGGCCCGGATCGGCGTGCCGTCGGGCGAGAACAGCGTGTACTTCGCACTGACCTGCGTGATGAAGCCGGGAAAGCTAGTGGTGCGACCCCAGTGAAAGATCACCAGATCAGGCATGGCCTTCTTCTTGCCGACCGTCTCCGCGGTGGGCACGCAGCACGCGAACAGTTGCTCGACTGCGGGCACCACTCCGCCCGCGTCCTTGCTGGTTGCGTCGAAGAACACCTCAACGGTCAGCTTGCACGGCTCCGCGCCGGTAAACTCCGGAGGCCCGGCCGTCTTTGATCCTTTAGCTGGCTTCCGCTCCCATTTCGCGGACTTCTGGATCGTCAATTCCTTCGGGTTGAATTGGAATGTCACGCTGCCCTTCGACGAACCGATGTCGGCGCCGCCGTTGTCGCGCGGCACCGCCTCGTACACGTCCAGCGACGCCTTCTCCAGCTGTTGGCGTGCTGCCCCGCCGCCGGAGGAGGGGCTGTCCAACGCGCCGGACGAAGCGTTCTGGAGGGCGATCACGGTCGTCATGCGCGATCCGGAGGTAGGAAGCCGTGATGGGCGATTTCGATCGTCTCGGTCGCGACCTTGGGGGAGTCGAGGTTCAGCGACGGACCGCTCCAGCGCACCGGCACTACACCCAGCAACCCCCAGCGCGCGACGATCGTGCCGTCGAGAGTCATCGCAGAGATCGTGGCGGTTTTCGGTTCAACGCCGTTGATCATGCTGGCGAACCACTGCGCGATCTTCACGGTCTGCTTGCCGAGTGGTCTGGACAGTTTGACGTTCGGATACTTCAACCGCGACGGCAGTTGCCACACCATCCCGTTGTTGCCGCCTTCCTCGCGGGTTTCCAGTACGACTTCGATGCCGAGTCCTTCGCAGCTGTTGAACGTGCCGAGGTTGTCGTCGTCGATGCTCACCGCGAAGCAGACGGTGACGGCCGGGTCTTCGTCGCTGGGCGCGGTCATGGGCGCCGCAGATCTGTGATGAGACCAGCACGTTCGCGGTCGAGACGCAGTTCGGCCTTAAGGCGTGCCGCGAGCGGGTCGTAGAGGCGACGTGCTAAGTCGTCGATGTCAAGCGCCCCGTGCGGACTTGATGGGTTGCCACCAGGGGCCGGCGGCGTGGCCGGCGCAGCAACAGCAGATGCCGGCCCGGGTGGCGGCTGGTCCGCCGCCGCATCCTCTGGTGGGCCGGCCACCGAGGTTTCGCCTGGCTGCACCGCACGTTGCACATTCGGCGCAATAGTTGACGACGCTGGTGGCGCGAATACCACTGATCCATCGGCATCACGATGCGCGATACCCACGGCGACGGCAGCGGCCCCGGTGTCGCCGTCAGTTTGTCGCGTACCGGCAGTCGCCCGGGTGGGCTCCAGGCTCGAGCCCTCCACTGCCTGGGCTATTGCGGGGGACGTCATCGCCACCGGTTGGCCCAGGGCGCTGCGTTGCACTGTCGCTGGGCTTGGCGTCGCGCGAGGCAGGTCGTGTGCCTCTGAACCGGCCGGCACTATAGGAGTCCACGCGATCGGTACGCCGCGCGCGGGCGGCACCACGACTTGCATAGGGCTCGCGGCCCGGTCCGTGACGAGTCGCTGAATCGAGGTCGGCGGCGTGTGCGCGTCGAAAGATCGTCCAGCCGCGGCGATTGGGAGGAACGGCGCGGGCACTGATGCACGCTTGACCGGCTCGGGTCGCTGCGGCTCGCGGCCCGACTCGTCCATCCGCTGCACTGGCGTTGTGGCCGGGCCACGCGGCAGTGGCGTCAAGGACACCTCGGTGCGGCTGGGAGGCACGCCCGGCGACGGATCCAGGCGCGCAGCAAGCGTCGGCTCCAATGGCGTTGGCTCCGATGGCGTGAGGTGCGTCGGCTCCGACGGCGTGACGAACGTCGGCTCGATCAGGCTGGATCGATCGCCAACCAATCCGGTGGTTTCAGCCGGGAGGTCTGGGTCGGGCGCGGTGTCGGCGCGTGCCACCAGCGGAGTCTCAACAACCGGCGCGGCTTCGACCGCAGGTGGATCCTCCGCGTGCACAACGTTGCGCTGAACTGACTGAGCGGCGTTCCGAGAGGTAACCCACTCCTGCAAGGAAACGGTCTCAACCGGCGTGGCGTCAGCCGGGGAGCGATCAATCGGAGCGCCTAGGCCCAGCTTGCGTGGCGTCGCCGTCGACGAGCCGGGTGGTGTGACGCGCTGAATCGGTGGCGTCGCCATGCTCCGCTGAATCGGCCGCGCCTGCAATGGCGCCTGATCCGGTTCGGATTGGATTGGCTGAGGCCCCGGCGCATCGCTCAATAGCCGCGGCTGAGGTTCGACGTGGGTGACGGTGGGTTCTGTGGCGTCAAGCGATGCCTCGGCTTCGTCGCGAAGGACGGGTGATTCGACTTCGTCGCGAAGAACGGTCAGCGGCATGTCGGTCGGCGGCGGCGTGGGCTCCGACTGCTGTCTTTGGGCGGTCACATCGACCGATGGCGGTGCGGCGGGCTCTTGGGTGTGGGGGACCGACGGCAGCCTGCGGATCACCGGTTCGGGCGCCGGCGCGGTGACGAAGGACCGTTGCACCGCCGTGACGGCTGGGGCACCGTCCAGCAGGGAATGCGTCGGCAGGGTCGGCGGCTTCGTGTCGGCGCGCTGAACCTTCGGACCGAAGTGCTCATGTTGCGTGGGTGAGCCGGCGTGCGGCCGGCTTGCTGG
>JBPYES010000017.1:0-4826 GCA_051984825.1 Jatrophihabitantaceae bacterium | reverse complement strand
TGCTCGACGCGACCCGCAAGGCGGGCCTGCGCCCGGTCGGCGTGGACCTCTCGGCCTTCGCGATGATCCGCGCGCTCTACCGTCCCGAGCTGACCGGCGCCACGCTCTACACCAGCGTCGGCGGCCTCACCAACCTGGCCGTGGCCGTCGACCAGACTTGCGCGTTCACCCGCGTCGCCGGCCAGGGCATCGAGTCGATCGCCGGCGAGCTCGCCGAGCGCCGCGCCCTGACCTTGGAGCACGCCCACGGCTGGCTTCGCCACGTCGGCCTGTTGACGCCGGTGGACGACGTCGAGGGCGACGCCGACATCGTGCTCGAGGCGCGCGAGGTGCTGAATGACGGCGTCCGCCGCATCGCCGACGAGGTTCGCAACTCACTCGACTTCCTGGCCATGACCGACGCGTCGGCCGTCGTCGAGCGCGTCGTGCTGACCGGCCCCGCCGTCGCCATCCCCGGCTTCCCGGAGCGGCTCGGCGAGCAGGTCGGCCTGCCGCTCGAGGTCGGTGTCGTCCAGGAGAGCCAGCCCGGCGGATTCGGCGGCATCGACGCCGGACGCCTCGCCGTGGCCGCCGGCCTGACCGTGGAAGAGATCCCGGCATGAGGGCCGTAAACCTGATCCCGGCGGACTCGCGCGGTGGCTCCGGCAGCCGCGGTCCGTCGACCGGCATGCAGGTGCCGGTGTACGTGCTGCTCGGATTCCTGGCCGCCGCGCTGGCCCTGGTCACCGTGTACGTGCTGACCAACAACTCGATCTCCTCGCGCACGGCCAAGCTCAACAACCTGAAGACCGAGGTCACCCAAGAGCAGGCCGCGGTCGCCCGGCTTGGCGAGTTCACGAAGTTCGCCGCGCTCGCTCAGACGCGCATCACCACCGTGAACTCGATCGCCGCGGCGCGGTTCGACTGGCACACCGCGCTGTCGGACCTGTCCAAGGTTGTCCCACCGAACACCACGCTTCAGTCGATCGTCGGCACCGTCGTCCCGGGGGTCACCACCGGAGGCTCCGGTTCGGCCAGCACCGGCGGGCTCAGGGGCGCCGTCAGCGCTCCCGCCTTCGAGCTGAGCGGCTGCACGCGCTCGCAGGATGACGTCGCCAAGCTGATGTCGCAGCTGCGACTGATCAACGGCGTCACCCGCGTGACGATCAGCGACTCGCAGATGTCGAACTCGACGTCTTCGTCGACGTCGGGCGGTTCCGGCGGGCAGGGCTGCGGGGTCAACGCTCCGAGCTTCGATCTGGTCGTGTTCTTCCAGCCCGTGGCAAACGCCGGACCGACCGGCGTGACCTCGGTCGGGGGCGCCACCGCCACCACAACCGGCGGAACCACCACCACCGCCAGCACCACGACTCCCGGAGGGACCCCGTGACCGCTCGCGATCGCATCGTGATCATGGTCGTGCTCGCCCTGGGCGCCATCGTCGCCGGCTGGATGCTGGTGGTCTCGCCCAAGCGCGACCAGGCCGCCTCGCTCAGCACGCAGGTCAGCGCTCAGCAGAGCCAGCTCGACACTCTCCGCGGCCAGGTGTCGGCGGGGGAGACCGCGCGCGCCGCGTTCGCCGGCCAGTACGCGCAGCTCGCCAAGCTCGGCGAGGCGGTTCCGCCGGACGACGACGTCCCATCGCTGATCTACCAGGTCCAGAACGCGGCGCAGGGCGCCAAGGTGAGCTTCCGTGGTCTGCAGCTGACCGCGGGCGGCGGCAGCTCGAGCAGCAGTTCGAGCAGCAGCTCGAGCTCGAGCAGCACCCCAGGCGCCGGCTCCACAGCAGCCGCCACCCCGCAGCTTCCGCCGGGTGCGGCGGTCGGGGCGGCCGGCCTGCCCACTGAGCAGTTCACGTTCAGCGTCACCGGCAACTTCTTCCATCTCTCCGATTTCTTCAACCGGCTGCAGAACTTCGTCACCAACCGCGGCAGCACGTTGCTCGTCAGCGGACGGCTGATGACGATCAACGGAATCAACCTCACGCCGAGCGGCAACGGGTTCCCCCAGATCACCGCCAGCGTGTCGGCCACGACCTACATCGTCCCGGCCACCGAGGGTGCATTTGGCGGAGCCACTCCCGCTGGTCCGGGCACGTCTCCTCAGGCATCCACCTCACCGTCCTCGTCCTCGACCGGCGCACCTGCCGCCGCCATCACTTCGCCGATCCGATGAGCTTCCTAACCAACATGATCAAAGAGCTTCGCGAGCGCAAGCTTTGGCCGATCGCCATCGTGCTGGTCGTCGCCCTGGTGGCGGTGCCGGTGCTGCTCTCGAAGAAAGCCCCCACGAACCTGGTCACACAGCCGAGCGGCGGTCTGCCGTACTCGACCGGAACGGTGCTGCCCGCGATCACGGTCGAGACCAAGCAGTCCAGCTCCAAGCTGGCCGGGCGCTCACGCAACCCGTTCACTCCGCAGGGGGGCACGACCACGACAACCGCGACCGCGACCACTCCCAGTTCGGTCACCGCGGTCACGGCGCCGAGCACCGGCGCGACGGGCGCCACCGGGTCGACTGGCTCTACTGGCTCTCCGACCGTGTCCAGCGGCGGTGGCTCATCGACCGGCACCCCTGTCACGACTTCCCCGGCGACCACGCCGACACCGACCACAACGCCCACCACGCCGGCCAAGTCGGTGCCGCCCGCGCCGAACGGCCTGACCGCCAAGCAGAGCTACCAGGTCTCGCTGGCGATCACCACCCCGGGCGGTGGGCTGAACACGATTGATCCGCTCGAGCGCCTGAGCGTTCTCCCCAGCCCGCAGCAGCCGCTGCTGCTCGAGCTCGGGGTGCTCCAGGACACCAAGCGGGTGCTGTTCGCTGTCGAGCCCGGCGCCGCCGTCAGCGGCCCCGGTACCTGCACCCCCGGACCGATCGACTGCGAGATCCTCTCGCTGGCGCCCGGTCAGACCGAGGGTGTCTCGAAGCAGACCCCGACCGGCACCACTCCGGTGGCGCTGTTCTCGGTCAACTCGGTCGGCGCGGTCAATCACCCGACCGTCGCCGCGGCTGACGCGGCTCGTCGCGCGGCCTCGGATGCCGGGCGCAAGCTGCTCGCCACCACCGCGCTCAGTGCGGTTTCCCTGTTCCAGTACGACCCGAGCGTCGGCGCCGTCGTCGACCTGCGCAATCTGACTGTTGGAGGTTGATCGAGATGCGCCGTTATTCGCTCACATCCACCCGACGATTGGCCCTCGCGATCGCCACCACGGTCATCGCGTCGCTGGGCGTCGTCACCACCGCCGCGCAGGCGGTCGTGGTCAACGACAACGGCAGCGAGGCCGGCGTGTCGATCGTGCCGAGCTCGCGGACCAATTCGCTGCCGACGGCTCACGGTGTCAATGCCGTGACCGCCAGTGGTTCGTGCAACGATCCGTGGCTCACGTCCGACCTGGGCGGCCCCGTGCTGCCCAACGCCGCTCTCTGCTACCGCGGTGGTCAGGTGATGCATAAGAACGAAACGTTCGCGCTCACCTGGGACCCGACGCGTGCCTACTGGTCGCTGACGCGTGGCTACGTCGAGCAGTTCCTGCGCGATGTGGCCGACTCCAGCGGCTCGCTCGCCTCCCCGTTTGCCGTCACGGCTCAGTACAACGACGGCGGCGGCCGGGCGCTGAACACCTCCGTCTTCGGTGGTGGCTGCATCGACTTCGGCGGCACCGGCGGTTCCGCGTGCAACTTCGGCAACGTGAGCGGGGCCGGGCACAACTACCCGGCCAGCGGCTGCCCGGTGTCCGGTGACTCGTTCGTCAGCCCGAGCCTCGTTGTTTACAACAACCTCTGCCTTACCGACGCCCAGATCCAGAGCGAGCTGGCGACGATGGTCACTGAGACGGGGATCCTCGGCCGCACCCAGCCCGGCCACACCCCCCTGGTGACGCTGCTCTTGCCGTCGACGGTCAAGACGTGCCTGGATTCGTCGGGCTGGTTCTGCTCGGTCAACGGCGATGTGACGCCGCCGCCGCCCGACGTCAACTCGGCGAACTCGGCGGCCGGCAGGATTCCGGCCGGCACCTATCACGTCCTGGTCACCTATGACCTGTCCGGTCAGGAGTCCGCACCGAGCGCCTCGCAGGTCGTGACGACCACCGACAACAACTCGCAGAACTCCCAGATCACGATCAGCGCGCCGCCGGTCGTGACCGGCGAGACCGGCTGGAACGCGTACGTCACCGGGTCGAACGGCCTGACCTACTCGCTCCAGAACGGCAGTCCGGTCGCGAACACAACCGACCTCACGCTGACCACGCTGACCAGCGGTGGCGGCGCCCCGCCGGAGGAGATGGCGTACTGCTCCTACCACTCGCAGGTCAACGTCAACGGGACCGAGGTGGCGTACGTCGTCCAGCCGTGGTCGGCCGGCACCGCGTGCGACGAGCCCGATGCTCCCAAGATCCCGAACAACCCCACGCCGCAGCAGATGGCGCAGGCCATCGGGCAGCGCGTGGTCAGTCCGCTCAGCCAGGCCGTGCTCGCCGCGATCGTCAATCCCGGCCTGAACGGCTGGGCCGGCAAGGACGGCACCGAGATCGAGGACAACGCCGGCTGCGTCCCCCTGGGCAATCAGCTGGACAAGGTGACCCTGGGCAACAGCGGGCAGAACCCCTACTACCTGCAGCGCGAAACCAACAATGCCGCGTACCTGGAGTTCGATCCGGTCACGTACTTCGGCTGCGCACCGCAGGTGGACCTCGACCCGTCGTTCGTCGCGCCGAGCGCGGTCGACGAGGGCGATGTGGTCCAGTTCGACGGATCCGCCTCGGCTTCGACGCTGATGATCCCGAACGCGGGTTTCGCCTGGAACTTCGGCGACGGCACCACCGCCACCGGGCCGAGCGTCGTGC
>JBPYES010000016.1:0-7026 GCA_051984825.1 Jatrophihabitantaceae bacterium | reverse complement strand
TGGGCTAGCGAGAAGCGGGGCCATCCGAGCCGGCCGGGTACTCCTCCAAAGGAACAGCGTCCGCGGCCCAGGCTGCGATCACGGGACTGACGATGCGCCATGACTCTTCGGCCTCATCGCCACGGATCGAGAGCGCAGCGTTGCGGTTGAACACGTCGAGGAGCAGCCGCCCGTAGGCGGGCAACGCGGCTGGTTCGAGCTCGGCTGTGAGGGTCAGGGGGGCGAGGCTGTGCGCGTGAGCGCCGACACCCATGAGCTCTACGACGACGCCTTCTGGTTCGAGTTCGAACCTGAGCACATTCGGCTCGGCTTCGCCGTGAAAACCGTCGGGAAGGTGTGGCACAGGACGAAAGTGCACGGCTACTTCCATCCGATCCCGGCCGAGTGCCTTGCCGGTGCGCAGCCGGAAGATCGTGTCGGGCCAGCGCCAGTTGTCCAGCTGAAGTTGTATCTCGGCGAAGGTCTCGGTGCGGTGATCCGGTTCGACTCCCGCCTCGTCGACATAGGCCGGTATCGCGCGGCCCTTGATAGCTCCTTGGGTGTAACGCGCGCGGCGCGTTCGATGCCGCACGTCCGCGTCGCTGAGTGGGCGAATCGACCGCAGCACGTCTACCTTGCGATCGCGAAGATCGCGCGCGTCGAGACTGATCGGTGGTTCCATCGCGGCTAGGCACAACAATTGCAGCAGATGGTTCTGCAGCATGTCCTTTAGCGCGCCCACGCCGTCGTAGTAGCCGGCCCTGCCTTCCAGCGCGAGCGACTCGTCCCAGACGATCTCCACCTCGGAGATGTGCGAGCTGTTCCAAATCGGTTCCAGAACACGATTGGCGAGCCTGGTCCCGAGAACGTTCTGCACGGTCGTCATGGCCAGGAAATGGTCGACCCGGAACACGGCCTCTTCAGGAATGACCTCGGCGAGCAGGGCATTCAGCTTTACCGCTGCCGCCAGGTCCTCGCCGAACGGCTTCTCCAGGACAATCGTGCTTCGGTCCGGCAGGCCCGCGTGATGCAAGGCGGAGACGGTGGCGCCGAAGATCGACGGAGGCAGCGCGAGGTAGGCGGCGACTGGCCCGTCGCCGGCGATCACCGTGGCAACAGCGGCCGGATCGGTGACGTCCGCCCGGCGATAACGCGAGGCCGCCACCACATTGCGCCGGGCCTCGGGAGCGATTTCATCGGCGTGACGGTCGAGCTGGCCCGCCGCCCAGTTCCGGAACTGTTCGTCGTCCCAGTCCTCCCGGCTCACGCCGACCAGCTGGAACCCGTCACCGAGATGCCCTGCACTGCGCAGCGCGGCCAGACCCGGAAGGATGTAGCGCGCGGTGAGGTCGCCGGTCCCGCCGAAGATGGCAAGGCGCTCGATCATTTCGCCGTGCCGGCCTTAGCCCGGGCAATCGTGACTCCGCTGGCGATCACGCCGATGTGGCTGAATGCTTGGGGGAAGTTGCCGACGAGCTCGCCCGTTGTGGGATTGATCTGCTCGGAGAGCAGCCCAAGCGGGCTTGCCCGGGAGCACAGGGAGACATAGAGCTCTTCTGCCTCCTCGAGGCGGCCCTGGCCGACCAGGTTGTCGACGAGCCAGAAGCTGCACAGCAGGAACGCACCCTCGTCGCCGGCTAGGCCGTCGGGTGACTCATCATGCCGGTATCTGTAGAGCAGGCCACCGCCCGCCGACAGGCGCTCCGCGATGGCGGCTGTGGTCGCCGTCATTCGCGGATGATCGGCCGGGACGACTCGCCGGAGCGGAAGCGCCAGCAGGCTGGCATCCACACTTGGATCGCCGTCGAGGTGCTCGGACAGTGTTTTGGCATCCTCGTTCCACGCATTGGTCAAGATCGTCTCGCGCAGTGCGGTGGCCTCCGACCGCCAACGCGCGACCGAGTCGCCCAACCCGAGCCGTTCGCCGATCGCCGCGGCCCTGTCCAGGGCTACCTGACACATCGCGGCCGAATAGGTGAACACCCGCCCCTCGCTGCGCACTTCCCAGATGCCCTGGTCCGGCTCCCGCCAGGCTCGGCCGGCGGCATCGGCCAGCGCGCTCAGGCCGTTCCACAAGCCGGGCTGAATCTGGCCACCTGCCTTAACCCACTGGTTCGCGCAGTCCAGCACCTCGCCGTAAACGTCGTGCTGACGTTGGTCGGCCGCGCCGTTGCCCCATCGCACCGGCGCCGAGCGGCGATAACCTTCGAGCTGGACGTCCTCGAATTCGTCAGGTACCGGACCGCCATCGAGGGTGTACATGATTCGTGCCTGTCGGCTCTGATCGAAGGCGTCCAGTACCCAACCGAGAAAGGCGTCCGCCTCGTTCATGAAGCCGATCCGGCGCATCGCGAACACCGCGTACGCCGCGTCGCGGATCCACGTGTAGCGGTAATCCCAGTTGCGCACGCCACCCACCGGCGCGGGCAAGGATGATGTGGGAGCGGCGACCAGGGAGCCGTTGTGCCAGTGGTCGCACAGTTTGAGGGTGATGGCGGCACGCCGGACCAGCGCCTGCTCGGAACCGCCGTAGCTGAACTGCGTCATCCACTGGCGCCACGCATCGACGGTCTGCCGGAGCCGGGCATCGGCGTCGAGAGCGTGATGGCGATGAATACGTCCCCACGACAGGACCAGGTCCAGCCTGTCGTTCTGGTCGAGGTCGTACGTACCCGAGAGGCCGGTCAACGGCCGGTTCGCGCGCAGATGCAGCCGGAGACTCGGCTGACGCGCGGCCTGCAGTGCCAAGCCGTCCAACGCTTCGTGGGCCAGGGCTCCGCCGCGCGGCCGCAGTTCCACCCGGAGCCGGACATGACCGGACAGCACCGCCGCCGAGCGCACGAGTTCCGCCCGGTTGGCGGGCGCGTCATCAGTGAGCACCGCGCCGGATCGCAACACCAGCGCATCCGTCAGCCGGATCAGGCCGGTGGCACTGCGCAATTCGGTGATCAGGACGCCGGTGTCGGGCTCATAACGCTGCCGCGCTTCCAGCAGGTCTTCGGGTGTGACTGTGAATTCGCCACCATTGGCGTGATCGAGAAGCCCACAGAACAGCGGTTCCGAGTCGAAGTAGGGGGCACACATCCACAAAATGCGGCCGTCCAGCCCAACTAGTGCCGTGGTAGCGCCATCTCCGATTAGGCCGACATCCTCCAGTGGAAGGTAGCCGTCGAGCCGCCGGATGGGCCGGAAGGGAGGATCCTCGTCGAGCATGTCTCTCGCCTTAGAATGTGATGAGTACCTTGACGCCGAAATAACCGGTCGTGATTGCAGCTAACAGCACCCGATCAGACGGGCGGATGAGTAACCGCGTTTCCGCAATTGCGCCGTTGGGTCCAGGGCTGGCGACCGGTCTTTCGATGAAGCCGACGGAACCGATCCCCTTCATGACGAAGGTTTTCATCGCGTCGCTCCCGTCGACGTTGCCCTTCGAACTTACACAATACGGAAAACACGGCCAGCTTGTATGTTACGTTGCACGTGTCCAGCAGGACAGAGCGAAATGCTGTTAATCGTTGCCAGCGCCGCGATGGCGTCCGCAGCTCGGCCGGAGCAGCCGTAGCGCCGGATTTGACGGCGTATATTGGCGTTGGCCGGGAACGATCTTCCGGCGGTGCACCGGCAAAGGTGCTTCGGTAGAACCGCAAGGAGGCGGCCGTGCGCTTCCCGCCTGAGCCGGACGTGCCGTTCGGCCATTTCAGGTGGGCGCGCCGGAGCGAGCTGCAGTTCGGGCCCGACCCCACACGGCGGCGAGGAACCAGCTAAGAAAGGCGGGCGGCCGATGGCACACGACGGACCGCAGCTGAGGAGCCAGCGGCTCCGCATGGTCAACCATCAGGGAGATGCGCTCCGCCTCGGGATGAACTGGACCGAGGAAGATCTCGGCAAGCCGCAGGTCCTAGTGGACAGCGCCTACGGCATGGGGCACCCAGGTACGTTCCATTTCCGGGAGCTGATCGAAGAAGTCAGCAACGGCGTATACGAGGCCGGCGGGAAGCCGGGCGTCTTCGCCGTCAGCGACATCTGCGACGGCATCGTCCAGGCGACGGACGGAATGAGCTACTCGCTCATCTCGCGCGACATCATGGCGGCAATGGTCGAAATCCATGCCCTGGGGCATCCCCACGACGGCATGGTCCTGATTTCCGGCAATGACAAATCGGTGCCGGCTCATTTGCTCGCGATTGCACGGTGCGATCTTCCGGCCATACACCTGCCGGGCGGCACCCAGCTGAATGCGCCGGACTACGTCACCTCAGAAGAGATGTGGCCCATGGGGGCGGCAGTCGAACGAGGCGAGCTTGACCGCCAGGACCTTGAGCGCGCACAGCGCGGTGCCTGTCCGACATGCGGGGCGTGCCAGTTCATGGGCAGTGCCAGCACCGGGCAAGTCCTGGCCGAGGCACTCGGGCTCGCGTTGCCCGGGTCCGCACTCGTCCCGGCGCCGCTGACCAAGCTGCTGCGGTACGCCCGTGCGACGGGCAAGCAGCTCGTCAACATGATCCACCAGGACCTCACCCCGCGGCGCATCATGACCCGGGAGGCGTTCGAGAACGCCATCATCCTGCATGCCGCTATCGGCGGATCGACCAACGCACTGCTGCATATTCCGGTGATCGCGCGCGAGGCGGGCGTTGATATCACGATCGACGACTTCGACCGTATTCACCGGCGGGTCCCGGTGCTGGCCAACGTCAAGACGACCGGCCGTTACCCGGTGGAGTACTTCTGGTACGCCGGCGGCGTCCCCGCGGTCATGCTTGAGCTGCGGGAAATGCTGCACCTGGGATGTCTGACAGTCACGGGGAAGACGCTGGGAGAGAACCTCGAGGAGATCGAGCGCAGCCCGTTCTTCTTCGCTGAACGCCGCGGCTACCTCAACAACGTCAAGGTCAGCAAGGAGGAGATCATCCGGCCCCGGTCCGACCCGTTCGGCACAGATGGTGGGGTGGCGATCCTCTACGGCAACCTCGCGCCGGACGGTGCCATGGTCAAGACCTTCTCGGTGCCCGAGGAGATGCATGTCCATACCGGACCTGCCCGGGTCTTCGACTTCGAGGACGAGGCGATTCACGCGCTGCTCCAGCGCCAGGTAAAGCCTGGTGATGTGCTGGTGATCCGCTACGAGGGGCCGCGCGCAAACGGCATGCCGGAGATGTACTACGCGGCGGCCATCCTCTCCGCCGATCGCGTGCTGAACAAAACCACGGCGATCGTCACGGATGGCCGGTACTCGGGGGCCATGAGCGGCCCCTGTATCGGGCATGTCGCGCCCGAAGCATTGGACGGCGGGCCGATCGCATTCGTCGAGGACCACGATCTCATCGAGATCAACGCGCCCGAACGCCGCCTCGCGATCGTCGGAGTGAAAGGCGAGCATCGCCCGCCGGAAGAGATCGAGACCGTACTCGCGGAGCGGCGCAGCGTCTGGAGGCCGCCCCAACCGCGCCATAGCAACGGGATCCTCTCCTTGTATTCACGTGTCGCCCGCGGCACTTCTGAAGGAGCCTCTCTTACCTGACAAAGGTTCTTGTGAGGGTGACAGCACATGACGCAGCAGACCGTCGTCATCGCGGATTACGACTACGGTGACGTGGACATCGAGCGGGCGATCATCGAAGGCGCTGGCTTCCGGCTTGTCGCTGCCGACTGCAAGACCGAGGACGATGTCATCGAAGTCGCAAGAGACGCGGACGCGCTCATCGCGCAATACGCCACAGTGGGTGCCCGGGCGATCGACGCACTAACTCGCTGCAAGGTCATCGCGCGGTACGGCACCGGCGTCGACATTGTCGATGTCGATGCGGCAACGCACCGTGGGATCCTGGTAACCAACGTGCCCAATGACTGGTGCCAGAACGAGGTCGCCGATCACGCGATGGCCCTGCTTCTTGCCGTCGCAAGGAAGATCTCCGTTTACGACCGCGCAACCCGCGCCGGGGTCTGGCAGTGGCAGTCCGGTGAGCCGATCCACCGGATGCAGGGGCGCACCCTCGGCCTGCTGTCGTTCGGCGCGATCGCGCAGGCGGTCGCGGCCAGGGCACAAGCGTTCGGCATGCGCATCGTCGCCAACGATCCGTACATGGCGCAGGACGACGTGACTGCCCACGGCGCCGCTCCGGTGTCGTTCGACGAGCTGATCGAGCAGTCCGACTACCTGGTGATCCAAGCGCCGCTCACAAAGGAGACGCACCATCTCATCGGCGAGGCGGAACTGCGGCGCATGAAGCCGACGCTCATCCTCATCAACACAGCCCGCGGGCCTATCGTCAATGACGCGGCTTTGCACCTGGCCCTCAAGGAAGGCTGGATCGCCGGGGCCGGCCTCGACGACATCGAGGAGGAGCCCGCCAAGCAGCGTGATTGGACACCGCAGAACCCGCTGTTCAGCCTGGACAATGTGATCATCACGCCGCACGCGGCCTATTACTCAGAAGAAGCGATCCGTACCGTCCGCGACTTTGCCGCACGCGAAGTGGTGCGAGTGCTGACCGGACAGCCGCCGCATTCGCCGGTGAACGCGGCCGAGCTCGCCATGGCCCGGCCGCTCAGCCGATCGGGCTAACGGCTGCGATTCAGTGGGGCGCCGCTGAGCAGCAGAGACGAGAGCCCCGGGTGGGATGGCCGGACAAGCCACACCCCACCCGGGGCTCTCGCTATGCCAAGACCGACGTCCTGGCGATGCCGCTTAGCGAGGCACCGATACCACGCCGTTTCGAACCGTGAACGACGCGTCGGCCGGCATCAGGGAGTCGACGCCCGTTGCGCCAATCGCGTGATCACCATCGGCCGGGGCGGCAATCGTCACGTGGGCGAGCGAGCCGGTGCTGTCGGCGTGCACCGTCTGCACGGCCCGTCCGTCGACCTCGACGCTGACTTGCTCGTCGGGGGCGAAGCCGGAGCCGTTGACAACCACAGATGAGCCGGACGCGGCAAGGTCGAGCGTCGGCCGGTAGACAGTCGCAGTCGATGCGCCCGTCGTCACCTGGAACGGCGCTGTGGTGACCGTCTTCGACACCGCACCGGTGACGACTACGTCGGCCGCTC